>MVZJ01000016.1 GCA_002069095.1 Bacteroidetes bacterium ADurb.BinA174
TCGCTAAAACGGCGGTAACGTTAGAAAAAACGGGAAAACCACTTATTATTTGCCCTACTCCCAACAACGTCAGAATTCCCACCAAAGCCGAAGCCAATCCTCCAACTCCGTTGAGCAAAGCTACCAACTGTGGCATTTCAATCATTTTTACTCTGACAGCTAACGTACTGCCAATAATAACCCCGATAAGCATATACACGTAAATGCTCCCTGCCGAAATAATCTGATTATAAAGCAGCGTAACCACAATCCCGACAAAAACGCTTATCGCGCTGATTATGTTACCCATAACCGCAGTTTTCACCTTGCTCATCATCGAAATTCCGATCAAAACAGTAACCGATAAAACGGCGCAAATAATATAATAAAGTGTTGGTGTCATGACTGATTACCCTCCTTCTTTTTCTTGTCGAACATTTTAAGCATCCGGTGAGTAACCCCGAAACCACCGACAACGTTTACGGTTGCGGCAATTACTGCCAATCCGCCCAGAATTTGTCCGAGTAAAACATCTTGTTGTTTAACTGCAATTACCGATAAACCCACTGCTGCAACTGCACCCAAAATGGTAATACCCGACAAGGCGTTCATCCCCGACATGAGCGGCGTGTGCAACAAACTCGGCACGTTTTTGATAATGAAATAACCGACTACGGTAGCAACAGCAAATACAAGAATTAAGAGAATTGGATTCATATTTAAAGTGAGAAATTAGAAATTAAAAAAAAGTAGAGACGCGATTAATCGCGTCTATACAACATTAAATTCTTTATTGTAGAATCTTAGTTATTTTTACAAACCCATGGCTTCGCGCGTACCTTCGTGCACGATTTCTCCATTGTGCGTAACTAAAATAGAGCGAACAATTTCGTCGTTCATATCCAACGAAATTTGTCTATCTTTTGTCAGGTATTTTACCAGATTGTATATGTTGTGCGAGAACATCCAGGTAGAACTGGTAGGAATTAATCCGGGAATGTTTTTAATTCCCTGAACCATCACGTTGTGAATAACTTCTTTTCTTCCGGGAGGTGTTATTTCGCAATTTCCGCCCTGATCGATAGAAATATCCACGATAACTGCACCGTTTTTCATCGATTCCACCATTTTATCGGTAATCAAAATAGGAGCAATTTTTCCAGGAATTAATGCACTACAAAACACAATGTCCATGTTTTTCAGAACTTCCGAAAGGATTTCACGTTCTTTTATCAACCATTCCTCGGGAAGTTTTTGAGCATACCCTCCTTTTCCCACGGCTAATTCTTCGGGAACATTTGTTTCAATTATCTTTGCTCCAAGGCTTTTAGCTTGTTCGATAGCTGCCGGACGAATATCCATAGCGTAAGTTACCGCTCCCAATCGTTTAGCTGTTGCCAAAGCCTGTAGTCCGGCAACGCCTGTTCCGATAACCAACACATTGGCAGGCTTGAGCATTCCCACAGCCGTAAACATCTGAGGCATAAAAACCGACAAATCATCGGCAGCCATAATAATTCCTTTGTATCCGGCACAAGTACTCATCGATGTGAGCGCATCCATATTTTGAGCGCGGGAAATACGGGGAATGCTGTCGAGTGTTAATCCGGTAACTCCTTGTGCAGCGAGTTGTTTAACCATCCCATGATTCACGGGCGATGCAGGGTGAATAAAAGTAACCAGATACTGACCTGCGTGCATCATCTCAACCTCGTGTTTTCCCACGTTATCGTTGAACAGCGGTTCTTTTACTTTTAGTATTAGGTCGGCTCTTTCGAAAAGGTGCTCTGCATCGCTCACCATTTCTGCTCCGGCTTCTTTGTATTGTTCGTCGTAGTAAAGCGATTTTACTCCGGCTCCTGTCTCAACGAGAACAGTCATTCCGTCCTGAATAAATTTCTTCACGGTTTCAGGGGTTGCAGCCACACGGGCTTCTCCCGACATAATTTCTTTAGGAATCCCAACAATCATAATAAAAATGCAATTTATAATTTCAACTAATATTAGAAAACTAAAACTTCTTGATGTTTCACTTTGTAAAGGCAACTCAGAAATTGAATACAAAAATAGCTGAAAAAAATAACATAACGATAGTTTTTATAAAAATTTGGCACTTAACTTCAAGTTATAGAAAATCTTTTAAATACTCTTATGGTAAAAAAATTTCCGATTATGCAGAATAAATGTTATTTTTGTGTCATGTTTTGGGAATAAAATTCATTAATTTTTTAAATAATAAGAATATGGTAAGTTATAAAGAGTTGGGTTTAGTAAACTCAAGAGAATTGTTCAAAAAAGCAATTGAAGGCGGTTATGCAATTCCTGCTTTCAATTTCAACAACATGGAACAGTTGCAAGCAATCATCTCGGCTTGTGTGGCAACTAAATCGCCCGTAATTTTGCAAGTTTCGAGCGGAGCACGCAAATACGCCAATCAGACGCTATTGCGTTATATGGCACAGGGCGCCGTGCAGTATGCAAAAGAATTGGGATACGAAATACCCATCGTACTTCACCTTGACCACGGCGATAGTTTTGAATTGTGTAAGGATTGTATCGATTCGGGATTTTCATCGGTGATGATCGATGGTTCGCATCTTCCGTATGAAGAAAATATCGCATTGACCAAAAAAGTAGTAGAGTATGCTCATGCACACGATGTTACCGTAGAAGGAGAACTTGGAGTTCTGGCCGGAATTGAAGACGATGTTTCCGCTGAACACCACACCTATACGGAACCCGATGAGGTGGTTGACTTTGTAAGCCGCACCGGAGTTGATTCATTGGCTATCTCCATTGGTACTTCGCACGGAGCGTTTAAATTCACGCCCGACCAATGCACACGCGACGAAAACGGCAAGTTGGTTCCCCCGATGCTTCGTTTCGATATTTTGAAAGAAATTGAACAACGCATTCCGGGATTTCCTATCGTTCTTCACGGTTCTTCTTCCGTACCGCAAGAGTATGTGGAAATCATCAACAGCCACGGCGGAAAACTGAAAGATTCCATCGGAATTCCCGAAGAGTGGTTGCGCGAAGCTGCTAAATCGTCTGTGTGCAAAATTAATATCGACTCCGACGGACGTTTGGCTATGACTGCTGCGGTGCGTAAAGTGTTTGTGGAGCAGCCCGCCGAGTTCGACCCGCGCAAATATTTAGGACCGGCACGCGAAGCATTGAAAAAACTCTATATGCACAAAACAGAGCACGTGTTAGGTAGTGCAGGAAAAGCGTAAAATTAGCTGTTGGCTCATAGCCTTCGGCTGTTAACATGAAAAAATCCCCGACTTGATTGGCCGGGGATTTTTTATGTGACACACGTTTTTATCTATTGTCTATCCAATTAAATTCCAATTTCCACACTTTTATAATTGAATCAGTATTATCGGTAGTACTAAGTTAGTGTTTTTTTGTTAATCTAAAAGATATAGCCACACTTTGTTCTGATAATATCTAAAAGACCCTTGTATGCGCATTAAAGAGTTCTTTTATTATCTCCAACTTTTTACATTTTAATACGGGGCCGTACGACTGAAGTTTTTCCCGTCCCATGTGGTATAAACGTGGTAAGTTTTACCATATTCTATTGTTCTAGCGGGAAGCATATTCTGCGTTATTTTATAAGTCCATGAACCTATCCAAATTTCCCCATTCAATGTAGGAATGCTGGTATCATTAATTGCTACCCAACGATAAAATACAGTAGAAGCTCCTGCTGCCAATTTGCCCCCATATAAAGGGCTACTACTTTCTTCGTTTATATTTAAATATAACCAGCCTCGGCTAGAAGAACTAGAAGAGAAAGTATTGCTGGAAAAATCAAATGATGTAGTAGCAACAGGATAATCTCCATTTAATACCCAATTAAGATTATCTTTTCCAAACGCAATGAATTGTGGTAAATTAATCTGGGCACTGGTGTTGTTTTTAAAATGTATCGCCATTATCCACCCTGCATGCATAAGTGTGATTGGACCTATGGCAGGATTTTCTGTATTGGTAATATTTTTTTTTGAGAAATAGAGCATAGGTCGCGATATACCTCCTTTACCGGTTGAATTGAGTTTATCTAATGTGATACAGTCTTTTTCTCTCTTTTCTAACTCATATATTTTTGTGTTGGATCGAAAATAACCGCCATCAGCATTATCTGTATTTGTTTTCTGATAAACAACGTATAAGTTGAAAGTTGCGCCTGAGGGAATTTGGTAAGGAATAGCAAAAGTAAAATCAGCAGTTTTACCATTGGCACTTATGCTGGCCGGGACAATAGGAGCATCTACGTGATAATAATTAGTGTTGTATTCAAAGCAAAGCATTAGCTTATCTGTTGTCTCCCATTTAAGAATTAAGCCTTGCGGCGTTTTTGAATCGGGCGTAAGCGATACACGAGTTGCATCATCGTCCTCAGGAGAAGTCATGGCAACCGAGACTGTAATCATTTTAGGCTCAGCCTCTTTTTCTAAATTTTCCTTCGCGCAGCCTGTTAAAATAAGGGCGAAGAGCACAGTAATAATTGATAATTTATTTTTCATAAGGTCATTAATTTTTAGTTTGTAATTGGTTTAATGATTTTACATCTTAATAGAAAATATGCTTACCAGTCTTCTCCCGGCATATCGGGTAGACTACTGGTTTTGGTTAAGATGTTAAGGGTAAGTTCAATATCGATAACCTCCACTTGAGGCGACGTATAAAGCCCGGCAGTTTTTTCTGCCTGTGCTTGCTCTAAGTGCATTTCGTTTAAAGTTTCTCCTTTTGCTTTCATATTCTTTAAAGTTTTAAATTTATGTTTTTTATTATTACTTTGTCGATTAATCTACTTGTTGATTTAAAATGCTGCGTTTGATGTGAATATATTGATGAAAATAATTCGACAAATGTACGAAAAAAATATTTTGTTTTTCCCATTCTTTTGTAAAATTTCTCCTTATTTAGTGGAAAATGTTTCTTTTTCGTAAAAAAAAGCTGTATTTTGTGTTAAATAGGTTTATTTGGCTATTAGCTGTTAACTTTTTGCTGTTTTCATAACCCCTCCTCCTTAAGCTAAGGGGGGGCTGCAAGTCTTGCGTCTTGCGTCTTGTGTCTTGCGTCTTAAGTCTTGTGTCTTTTAACTTTTAACTACCAACATCCTATACTTCTCTCTCAAGTTATAGGCACAAATAAAGTTGGTATCTTCATCTTTTTTATTTCTATGTGCCTATGTGGTTGAATTATTAACATCTAACTTAACAACATTGAATTACATAATGAGAATAGATAAAACAAATGACAAGTAGGTGTAATAGTCAAAAGTGATGCTTTTTTACATAAGAAAATACACTAATGTTCAAAAGTGATGCTTTTCCCCTGAAAAGACCTTTATAAAGGTCTTTTCAGGGGAAAAGTCGCCTTAAAGTACTCATCAATAAACACCTTTCGGTGTTCTTTGGATAGCCCGTTATGATTTCGCAACTTGGACTTCAAGTCGGTAAACTTGCCTTCCAAGCCGTTATTGGTGTTAGGAATACCTGATCCCGGGTTATCGTACCACGTCCACAAGTAAGGCATGTTTCGCTTTATACTCAAGTAAGCACTACGAAGTCTCGGGTGCGTGTAATGACTTTTCCCCGTCTTTTTGTCTCTCGTGCGCTCTTTAAGAAATCCCGACCATTTCATACACCACTCCTCGAACAGCCCCGTGAAACTCTCCTTGTCCGTGTGGCAAAGCATCTTGGCGATAGAGAGCAACTCCTTGGAGGCTTCAAGTTCCGGGGACTGGGTCAGGTAACGCTTAACGATCTGTACCTGGTGGAATTGGCACATTTGCACCTTGTACTGGCTAAACATTTGAAACATCCCGCGAAGCCCGTCGCAAACGATACCCTCTATCTTGAAGTCGTTCAAAAGAAGCCAGTAAAGGCCTTCCTTGTAATCCGCGAGGGTCTCCTTACCGTTTATGAACTTACGCCACAACACCTTGCCCGTGAGACTGTCTTTCATTACCACCACGCCGAACCTCTTGCCCCAGTAGGTGGCATCCATCAAGACAACAACATTTTTGTCGCGGGAAATAATCCTTGTCGAACGTTTTGACGATAACTTCCTTCTGACCGTGCTCTCGCTAACGTTGTAGTGAACGGATAATTGATGTATGGTCTGTTTACCGAACAGGTAGTCATCGTAAAGTTTATCGGAGTCAAGCTTTTCTCGATCCATGAATTGACGCCCGCAAGCGCAACACTTGAAGCGCTGCTTGCCACGAAATGTCCCGTTCTTTTTTGTGGCACGCGAGCCACAATAAAAGCAATTTTTTTATTCATCACCTTTAAAATGCTTCAAAGGTACTATTTATAAGCATTTCAGCTATGTTGCAGCATCACTTTTGAACATTAAACCCAATATGTCAAAGATCGAGATATATTACTGTTTTTACACAGCCTCTAAAACTCGTGGTAATTGATAAATGTTTTTAGGACACATTGCGGATAATCATAAAAATAATTTAAGAGTGGTTGAACAAAGTGTTAAAACAATATGTTATAAAATAGTATTTTTTAATTAACTAACTAAAATTTTAAATTATGGGAATTTTATCATGGATCGTTTTGGGCTTGGTAGCCGGTTTAATTGCTAAAGCTATTCGTCCCGGAGCAGACCCGGGCGGTTGGATTGTAACCATCTTAATTGGCATTGCCGGTGGTGTTTTGGGCGGATGGATAGGCTCGTTACTGGGTTGGGGAACAGTTGACGGGTTTAGCCTACGTACGTTGTTGTTGGCTGTTGGAGGCGCGCTGATCATACTGTGGGTGTATGCCTTGTTGAAGAAAAAATTATAAACAGTTGTTTAACACAAGGGGCAACGCAAGTTGCCCTTTGTTGTTTTATCACCTCTTCCACAAACTTGCAGTGAATAACGATAGTACCGTAAATATTTCCAACCGGCCAACGATCATCAGAAAAGATAAGAAGTATTTAGCAAAACCGGTGGCAGTTGAAAAGTTTCCCGACGGACCGAAATTACCCAATCCAAAGCCATAGCTACTCATACTCGAAACGGCTGTTCCAATGGATTCATCGAACGACATGCCGGTAAAACTCAGAACAATAGCGCCCAGCCCGGCTATAGTCAGGTAAAGAAAAACAAAAGCAAGTACCTTTTCAACCACTGCGTTTGAGTAAACTTGTCCATTGATTTTTACCATATACAAAGCTTGCGGATGAACTTGGCGGAGAAATACTACTTTTGTATTTTTTACCAAAATAATTAACCGCGATATCTTCATTCCGCCCGATGTTGAACCTTCGCTTCCACAAAAAAGCACCATTGCCAGAAAAAGAAACCAATAGAATTGCCCCCAATGCAGAAAATCGGTGGTGGCATATCCGGTTGTAGTGATTGCCGCGACAACCTGAAAAAGTACTGTCCTGACGGTACGTTCGGCAGTTCCCAGGATATTACCTTCGAGATACAAGGCAATAGTGATAACAAATGTGAAACCAAGTATCATGAAGGCATACCATAGAAACTCTTCGTCTTTGAAAATTTTACCCGAAAAGTGCCGGAACAAATTGAACAACAACAAAAATCGGGTTCCTCCGGCGAACATCAGAAATATAATCACATATTCCGTGTAAGCGGAATTGAAATGGCCAATACTGGCCTGTTTCGTAGAAAATCCGCCGGTAGAAATGCTGGTGAAAGTGTGGCAAGCTGCATCGAAAGCATCCATTGGTCCCGCCCACAGGAGCAGAAATCCCACAACAGTTAGCGCCAGATAGGTGATGGACATATTCCGGGTAATGTCGCTAATGCGCGGGCGAAGTTGTTCTTTAGAGATTCCGGTAGCTTCGGCATTGTAAAAATGATAGGAACTACCGCCAAACATGGGCAGAAACGACATCACGAAGATGATAATCCCTATTCCTCCAATCCATTGAGTAAAACTTCGCCAAAAGTGTAGCGATTTAGGAAAAGCTTCGATATTGATTAGCGTGGAGCTTCCGGTGGTGGTAAATCCGCAAACGCTTTCGAAAAAAGCATCGGTAAAAGAGGGGATTGCGCCTCCAATAAGGAATGGTAATGTGCCGTAAAGCGCCATTAAAACCCATACGAGCGTTACGGTGAGATAAACTTCACGTTGTGAAATCCGCTTTCCCTTACGTCTTTTTCTTCCGATAAAAAATAAAGCAAGTCCCGAACTAAATGTAATCAACGACGATAAATAAAGGCTGCGAACGGAAGGCTCCTGATAAATTTCACCCACAAATGCGGAAATCAGCATAAATGATGATTCGATCATCAAAATAAGTCCTATGCTGTTAAATACAAACTGATAGTTGAAGTTTCGCATTTTGTTTCTTTCTATTGCTTTATGACAATAGAGATGTTTCACTTCGTTCAACATGACAGAGAGTATAGCTTATCATTCTGAACGTAGTGAAGAATCTAAATATATTAATTAAAAAAACTCTCTATGCTCTTCAACGATGTATTCATAAAGAACACCATTACCTGATCGTATGGTTCTATGAGTGTATCACCGTCAATCAACATCGGTTCACCGTTCCTGATAAGCGCTCCGAGAGTCATATCGGTCGGTAAATTTAAGTTTTTAATCAGTTTTTTGGTCACTTTCGAGTTGGGTTTCGCAATTACTTCTCCTACGTTGGCGTTCGAGAAAGTAAGACATTTTATGTTTGAAGCATCAGCCCTGAGCAAAAGTTCGTATATCTTGCTGGCAGATAGCAACTTTTTGTTGATTACGGTTCCGATATCGAAACGTTCTGCCATAGGTATGTAGTCGATATTTTCCACTTCGGCAATGGTTTTTTTCACGCCGTACTGTTTGGCCATCATGCATCCGAGTATGTTGGCTTCGGAGTTTCCGGTGAGCGCAATAAAAGCATCCATCTCAGAAATTCCTTCGCTGAGCAACAGCTCCGCATCGCGGGCATCGCCCAGAAATATGGTTACGTTCGATGGAGAAATTTCAACTAATTTTTCTGCTCTTTCCCTGTTTTGCTCGATAATTTTTATGTTTATGTTCGATGGAAGATATTGTACAGCCCGCATGGTAATTCGACTTCCGCCCATAAACATGACGTTTTTGGTTTCGAACGACGTTTTACCCATAATGGTAGGCATTTCATCCAGATTTTTTCGCAGCGTGGTGAAATACAGGATATCGTTTGGTAAAATCTGATCGTTTCCTCTCGGAATAATGGTTTGCGAACCTCTTTTTATGACAACGATATGGAATTTTTTCCCTGCGCCGGGCAATTCTTTAAGGAATTTATTAGCGATAGGAGCGTTTGCCCTTATTTTGGCTGCCGTAAGTATAATGGAACCGTTGGATAGTTCCCACCAAACTCTTGTCCAAGGGGTTTTAAGCGCCGAAATTATTTCGCGTGCCGCCATCATTTCGGGATAAATCATGGAATGGATGCCAAGTTTATCGAAAAATTCCACGTTTTTTGGCAGCAGATACTCGTAGTTGTCGATTCTTGCAAGCGTTTTTTTGACGCCGAGATTGGCGGCCAGCATACACGCGTTTATGTTCTTGGATTCTTCGGGTGTAACACCGATAAAAAGGTCTGAATCGGCAACACCGGCTTCGGTGAGGTCTTTCAGCGATGTGCAGTTTCCTATGAAAGTCAATAGTTCGGCGTTGTCGCGAACGGCCATCAACCGTTCTTTACTACTGTCCATCAGTGTGATATCGTGATTTTCCTGCCCGAGCAATTTTGCAAGATGGGTGCCGACTTCTCCTGCTCCGGCTATTAATATTCTCATCAATTATGGGTTGTTATGATTACAGATGATTTCCATTAAGGATGTTTTAAAGATTATCAGCCTTTTTTTTAATTTTTCAGGTTATTTTGTTCTTGAATAAAGACTACGCTTTCGTTTTGATTTTCTCCGGATTCTTGTTTTTTTAATCCGTGCACTTCGATAATTTTTTGCAAGATGCTTTCTTCGTCAATTTTAGCTACCTTGTGTAATTCTTTCATCGTACCGTGAGAAATAAACTCATCTTCAATTCCGATTCTGAAAATCCTGTTATTGGTAAAGCCGTTATCGGCTAAAAATTCTATTACAGCGCTTCCCATTCCGCCTTTTATCACTCCGTTTTCTAACGTAATGATATACTTGAATTTTTTGGCAACTTCGCTCAACAGTTCTTTATCGATAGGTTTCAGGAAAAGCATATCGTAATGTGCCACGCTAATTCCCATTTCTTCGGCTCGTTCAATGGCTTTCAGAGCGTTATTGCCGATAGTTCCAATGGAAAGCAGCGCCATATCTTTTCCTTTCTTCACTTCTTTCCCTTTTCCTATCGGAATAAGTTGCGGCTCGTTTCTCCAATCCACCATTTCGCCTTGTCCTCGCGGATATCGTATTACAAACGGGCCTTCGTTTCCGTAAACGGCTGTGTACATGAGGTTGCGGAGATCGTGTTCATTGAAAGGAGCAGAAATAACCAGATTGGGGATAGGTTTAAAATATGCCAAATCGAAAACACCGTGGTGTGTTGGCCCGTCTTCGCCTACCAATCCGGCTCTGTCGAGACACATAATAACCTTGAGTTTTTGCAGGGCAACATCATGAATCACTTGATCGTAAGCACGTTGCATAAACGATGAGTAGATATTGCAGAACGGAATAAAGCCTTCTTTTGCCAATCCGGCAGAAAACGTAACCGCATGCGCTTCGGCAATTCCTACATCGAAAGCTCTATCGGGAAATTTTTGCATCATATAGGTCATGGAGCAACCGGTGGGCATTGCCGGTGTAATACCGACAATTTTTTTGTTCTTTTCAGCAAGTTCTACAAGTGTATGCCCGAAAACATCTTGATAAAGTTGAGGTTGGTCAATTCTTTTTCTTACAATGCGTTCGCCGGTATTTTTATCAAAAAGTCCGGGAGCGTGCCATATTGTGGCTGCTTTTTCTGCCGGTTTGAATCCTTTTCCTTTAACCGTTTTAATATGAAGCAGTTTAGGCCCTTTCATATCCTTTATGTTGCGTAACACGCGGATAAGTCCGGGCAGATCGTGTCCGTCAACTGGGCCGAAGTAACGAATATTGAATCCTTCAAACAGGTTTTGTTGTTTGGTAAGCAGCGCTTTTACACTATTATTAAAACGAAGAACGATATTTTTTTCTTTTTCACTGATAAGTTTTCTTTTTTTGAACGCTTGATAGGTTTTGTTTCGAAATTTATTGTACTTCGATGAAGTTGTCATTTTTACCAAATAATCCTGAATACCTCCAACGTTGCTGTCGATAGACATATCGTTGTCGTTGAGTATAATAAGTAGATTATTCGGTTGTGAACAAGCGTTGTTGATACCTTCGTAAGCCAAACCGCCGGTCATGGAACCATCGCCTATGATGGCTACTACGTGCCGGTCATTTTCATTGTTTAACGATGCTGCCACTGCCATTCCCAATGCTGCCGAAATAGATGTTGAGGCGTGTCCGGCAATAAAAGTGTCGTATTTACTTTCGTCGGGATTGGTGAAACCTGAAAGTCCGCCCAACTTTCGGTTTGTATGAAAAATATCGCGCCGTCCGGTTAAGATTTTGTGACCGTAGGCTTGGTGTCCTACGTCCCAAACTAATCTATCGTAGGGTGTATTGTATAAATAGTGGAGTGCAACTGTAAGCTCAACGGTACCTAAACTTGACGCAAAATGTCCGGGATTGTGGGAGAGTTGTTCAATGATAAACTCCCTCAAATCTTTACAGATCTCTTTGAGTTGTTCTACGTTGAACTTTTTCAGGTCAGCCGGACTATTTATGTCTTGTAAATAAATCATTCTTTTTGTTTTTTCTTCGTTTCTGATAAACGGAGAATCGAGTTCGATAGTTTATTAGTTGGTGTTAATTCGCCATTTCGGAGAAAAACTTAATACGAACCAAACGAATTTCCGTTTCTGAATAATCAGGCAGTTCGTCCATAGCTTTATCCAAATTATCGGTTTCTGCCTCCCTGAAGTATTCGTATATGTCGTTAATCACGTCAACATCTACCACTTCTTCCAGAAAATAATTGATATTTATTTTTGTTCCCGAATAAACAATGGCTTCTACTTCCGAAAGCATCTCGTTGAAATCTATTCCTTTGGATTCGGCTAGGTCGTCCAGGGCGACCTTTCTGTCGATGGCTTGCACAATGGAAACCTTGAGCTTCGATTTGTTGGCCACTGTCTTAACCCGCAAGTCTTCGGGACGAATAATTTCGTTTTCTTCTACGTGCTTTTTGATGAGTTCTATAAATTCTTGTCCGTATCGTTTTGCTTTTCCGGCTCCTACGCCCGGAATATTTTGCAGTTCTTCCAATGTGATGGGGTAGGAAGTAGCCATGGCTTCCAACGATGCAGGTTGGAAAATAACGTATGGCGGTACGTTGAGTTTCTTAGATATTTTCTTCCGTAAATCTTTCATCATTGAGAACAAGACCGGATCGGCTGCGCCAGAATTTCCTCCTCCCGATGTGATTATGCCTTCTTCCGATTTGAGTTCGTCGATCTCGACATCGTCTTCATCGTCCTCTTTTGTGACTTTGAAAGAAACGGGTTTTTTTAGGAATTCTTTCCCTTTTTTTGTAATTTTTAGAATTCCGTAGTTTTCAATATCTTTTTTCAGATAATTGTCAAGCATTGCTTGACGGATAACGGTTTCCCACGTACTTTCTTCTTCATCCGCTCCTGACCCGAATTCTTCCAATTCGTGGTGTTCAAATGTTTCTATCTCGGATGTTTCTTTTCCAAGTAAAAAATTGATCAAATAATCGGATTTGTGCTTTTCTTTTAGCACAGAGATTGCTTCTAAAACGGTGATAAGTAATTCTTTAGCTTCCACTTTTATTTTTGGATTTAAACAATTATCGCAATTTCCACAATTTGGTTCGTTGTAATCTTCGCCGAAGTAATGCAAAAGCATTTTTCTCCGGCAAACGGAAGTTTCGGCATAGGCGGCTGTTTCCAACAGCAGTTGTTTTCCTATTTCCTGTTCGGAAACGGGTTTGCGTTGCATAAAACGTTCCAGTTTTTGTAAATCTTTGTTGGAATAGAAAGCAATACATTTGCCTTCGCCTCCGTCACGTCCCGCACGACCTGTTTCCTGATAATAGCCTTCGAGACTTTTGGGTATATCGTAATGGATCACGTAACGCACGTCGGGTTTGTCAATTCCCATCCCAAAAGCGATAGTCGCCACAATCACCTCTGCCTGTTCCATAAGAAACGAATCTTGGTTAGCGCTTCGGGTGGCTGCATCCATCCCTGCGTGATAGGGCAAAGCCCTGATGTCATTTGCCTGAAGAATCTGAGCAAAATCGTCCACTTTCTTCCGACTTAAACAATACACAATCCCCGATTTCGTACCTTGCGACAGTATGTATTTTATAATTTCTTTATCCACGTTATCGTTCTTATTCCTTACTTCGTAATAGAGGTTCGAACGGTTAAAGGAAGATTTAAAAACCGCTGCATCCAACATTCCCAGCGTTTTCTGAATATCGTGCTGCACTTTCGGCGTAGCCGTTGCCGTTAAAGCAATTACGGGTTTCGTTCCTATCTCGTTGATAATAGGTTTTATGCGCCGGTATTCGGGACGGAAATCGTGTCCCCATTCCGATATACAGTGCGCTTCGTCAACGGCATAAAACGAAATGGGTACGTTTTGGAGAAACTCAATGTTCTCCATCTTGGTAAGCGATTCGGGGGCTACGTACAATAATTTGGTTTTCCCCGAAATAACATCCTGTTTTACGTCTTCAATTTCCTGCTTGTTGAGAGATGAATTAAGAAAATGAGCAACTCCGTCTTCTTCGCTGAAGTTCCGCATCGCGTCCACCTGATTTTTCATCAACGCAATAAGCGGCGAGATGATAATGGCGGTTCCTTCTAAAAGCAAGGCCGGAAGTTGGTAACAAAGTGATTTTCCTCCGCCGGTCGGCATCAATACAAAAGTATCTTTTCCGGACAAAACACTTTCGATAATGGCTTGTTGATTTCCTTTAAAAGTGTCGAATCCGAAATATTTTTTCAAACCTTCGTACAGATTTTTTTGCTTTTCCATAATAGGAGCACTTTAAACTTTGAATTTAAATACTTTAGTAAATAAGTAAACAAGTTTTTGATAAACGGGTGTGATGTGTTGTGCCAATGCAGGTAATCAACCTTGTTTACTTGTCAATTCGTTTACTATTCAACTGTATTTATGCAAATGTATAAAAGTATTTTAAATTTCAAAACAAATCCAATTCAAAAATAAAAACTAAATTAAACTATAAAGATTGAATAAACAAATTAGTAGTGTTAAAAATTTTACTTTTGAATTTTTGGCACAGAAAACCCCTCCCTGAAACAGGTATTTTAAAAAAATAATGACAAAAAACGATTATTTTTTATGCTACTCTCAGGTGTCGGAAATCAGATTTTTCGAAATGCTTAACGGCATATTCGCGTGTCACGTGCATTTTTTTCTTTTCTTCCGACGGTGTGTTGAACATAGCGTCTATCATTATAACTTCTACAATGGAGCGCAGTCCGCGCGCACCAAGCTTGAACTCAATGGCTTTATCCACGATATACTCATAAACATCCTTATCGAACGTGAGCGTAACATCGTCCATGGAGAAGAGTTTTTCGTATTGCTTGATAATGGAGTTTTTGGGTTCGGTGAGGATTCGCAGTAAAGCAGATCTATCTAACGGTTCCAGATAGGTGAGAATAGGTAAACGGCCGATAATTTCGGGAATCAGCCCAAAAGCTTTCAAGTCCATCGGTGTGATGTATTGAAGCAAGTTGTCTCGGTCGATATCGTTGTTTTTTCTGCTGGCTGCGTAACCCACCACGCGGGTATTGAGCCTGTTGGCGATTTTCTTTTCGATTCCGTCGAAAGCTCCCCCGCAAATAAACAGGATGTTCTTGGTGTTAATGGAAATCATCCGCTGTTCGGGATGCTTTCTTCCGCCTTGCGGCGGAACGTTTACCACCGCTCCTTCCAGCAGTTTTAGCAAGCCTTGCTGAACGCCTTCGCCGCTAACATCGCGGGTGATGGATGGATTATCGCTTTTGCGGGCAATCTTGTCTATTTCGTCAATGAAAACGATACCGCGCTCTGCAGAGGATACATCGTAATCGGCAACTTGCAGCAACCGCGTGAGAATACTTTCTATATCTTCGCCCACGTAACCTGCTTCGGTAAGAACAGTAGCATCTACAATGGTGAAAGGCACGCGCAACAGTTTGGCGATAGTCCTCGCCAACAGGGTTTTCCCCGTTCCGGTAGCGCCAACCATGATGATGTTGGATTTCTCGATTTCCACATCGTCTTTTACCGTTTTTTGCAGAATTCTCTTATAATGGTTGTAAACGGAAACGGAAAGAAAACGCTTCGCGTTATCCTGACCGATTACGTACTGGTCGAGAAATTCCTTTATTTGCTTGGGTTTGGGAAGTGAGTTGAGTGAAATGTCGAGTGTTGATTTACCTGTGTTTTTGAACGTTTCATTCACAATTTCGTGTGCCTGTTCTGAGCACATATCGCAGATGTAACCCGATATTCCCGAAATAAGTAAATTCACGTCGTTTTCGCTTCTTCCACAAAAACTGCAATGATTGCTGCTGTTTGCTTTTTTGGCCATTTTCTTTAGAATGTTAAAATTCAGACATCAGACAAGTAGGATAGCGTGCGCAACATCTGTCATCCGTCATCTGTCGCCGGTCATCTTTTTTATTTCTTTACCAAAATGTCATCCACCATTCCGTATTCTTTGGCTTCGGAAGCGCTCATCCAGAAATCGCGGTCCGAATCGCGGGAAACTTCTTCGATTGGTCGTCCCGTGTGCTTGGAAATAATGATGTTCAATTCTTGTTTCACCTTAGCAATTTCGCGGGCAGTAATTTCAATATCCGATGCCTGTCCCTGAACGCCGCCGAGCGGTTGGTGGATCATCACACGCGAATGCGTGAGCGCGAAGCGCTTTTTAGGCGTTCCGGCAACTAACAAAACGGCTGCCATGGATGCTGCCATTCCGGTGCAAATAGTTGTAACGTTACTGCTGATAAATTGCATAGTGTCGTAAATTCCGTAACCGGCATATACCGACCCGCCGGGCGAATTGATGTAAATGGAAATATCTTTTCCCTGATCGGCGGAATCGAGATAAAGCAATTGTGCTTGAATTACGTTTGCCGTGTAATCGTCGATCTGTGTGCCGAGAAAGATTATACGATCCATCATCAGACGCGAAAAAACGTCCATTTGAGCAACGTTCAACTGACGTTCTTCGATAATGGTCGGGGAAATGTATCCGCCGCCGGCGCTTATTATTTTAGCATAGCCGTCTAAACGTGCACTGCTCATTCCAAGGTGTTTAACAGCGTATTTTCTGAAATCGTTTTGCATAAGTCTTGTTTTTTATCACCGGTTTTAGTCGTTGCGATATTAATAATTCTACCTGATTAAATGTTGTGCAAATAAGATGCCAACTTTTACCGAATCAGAAAGAATTAACCATATTCGAAACAAAGATATTTATTTTTGTCTAAGAAACAATATTTATTTCATTTCTTCTTTATTCTCTGTTTCGTTATCTTCCGAAACTAGCTTTTCGAAATCTTTCGATGAAATATTTTTTTCATTTACCTTAACGGTTTGTTTCAACCAATCCATAACCTTGTTTTCAACCACCTGATCGTATATGTTGCGCACCGTGTTTTGGTCGTCCAACATTCGTTTCACGTAGTTTTCAAATATATCGGCAGGAACGTTGCTCATGCCGTATTGTGCGAATTGTGCCTTGGCAACTTCGGCTGCAAATGCTTCCACATCGGTGTTTTCGATTTTAATATCCTGTTCTTTTACGATTTTTTCTTTTGATAGGTGGAATTTCAAATCTTCGGCAATTTTCGGATAATCGGTTTCGATGGATTCTTCTGTGTTTTTTTCGTTAGCAACCAGCAGCCAGCGTTTCAGGAAAGCATCGGGAAACTCAATGTCTTTCAACTTTTCGAGGATCAGTTTGCGTGCCGATTTCATAAACAGATTATCGGTAGCAGGTCTGAACTGGTTGCTCAGCATTTCGGCAACTTTTGATTTGAAATCTTCTTCCGATGAAACTACTCCCTCGCCTAATACTTTATCAAAAAGCTCCTGATTCATTTCCGCTTCTTCGTAACGGGTAATTTCCTGAATTTCAAAAGTAAAATCGGAATTAACTTCTTTCACGTCGTCTTTGGAAATTTGCAACAGCGATGCTATTTCCGCAACGTTGTTATCGTAAGCGGTTTTCGGATTGAAAACGATGCTGTCGCTCACTTTGGCGCCTACAAATTTCTTTTTGGTCTCCTCGTCTTTGATGTACGATGGCATAATGATGCCGTTCTCAATTTCGAGCAAATTTTCTTTAGGTTCGCCGTTATCGATTTCCGTTATTTTTCCTTTAATCAGGTCGGTATCAAGCGCTTCACTGTCTACTTTTTTATAGGTTCCGTAATTTTGCTTGTAAGCATCGTATTGTTTTGCCAGCAAATCGTCTTCCAACTTCACATTGTAATAAGTGAGTTTATCTTTTTTATTGAGCGATAGTTCAAATTCGGGAGCCAATGCAATGTCGAACTTAAATTCGAATTTTTCGTCTTTATCGAAATTGATTGTTTTTTGTTCTTCTTCGTTTGGCAGCGGCTCACCCAGAATATTCAGGTTGTTGTCTTTAATGTATTTGTATAATTCATTGCTTACTAGTTTGTTGATTTCTTCGGCAAGTATTGATTTTCCGTACATTTTCTGGATGATTCCTTTGGGAACTTTTCCCTGTCTGAAACCGGGGATATTGGCTTTATGACGAAATTGATTCAGCGATTTGTCAACGTTGTTTTGATAATCAGGTTTTTCTAATTCAATGGCGATGATGCCGTTCACATTGTTTGTTTTGTTGAGTGTTACCTTCATTTGAACTGTTTATTTTGTCTTTTATATTTTGTTTTTGTTTGACTATCAATCGGTTTAATTGTTAAAACTCGATTTTTTAAAATTGGATGCAAAAATACGCTTTATATTGCTAATTGCAAAAAATATTTGAGAGTTAATTCTTTAAACTATGCAAAATAAGCTGTTTGCATTCACCTGATTTTGGTTATCTTTGCAACTTGAAATTAAGAAAAATGCAGAAAATCCTCGAATATAGCTCAAACCGAACAAGAATTATCTATTTGCTGTTGTTTTCGCTGGTGGGTTCATTTATGGCGAGCGCCATCCTGTTTATGACAGGTATTTCCCAACCTTCGTTTGAGAACAGCCTTTGGTATTACAGGCTCAGTATTGTTTTGCAGGATATTTTTGTGATGTTTTTGCCGGCTTATACCGTTTGCCGGTGGATTACGGATAGCCCGATGAAGATGCTCGGGGTGAAAAAGACCGAGATAATGCCGCAGGGATTTTTTTACGGACTTTTGATTTTTTTAGTTTCCTATCCGGCGATAGCCGTTATTGCGCAATGGAACGAGCAAATTGTGCTTCCCGATACGTTAAAAGCTGTAGAAGATTGGATGCGGCAGATGGAAGATTTGGCTAAGGAGGTTACCGACCTTTTTCTATCGAGGGAAACCGTTTGGGATTTAATTTTAAATGTATTGATTATTGCTGCTGCGGCTGCTTTTGTGGAGGAGATTTTTTTCAGGGGAGCGTTGCAGCAGTTTATAGAAAAATGGTTGCGAAACGGCCATTTGGCAGTGTGGATAGGAGCATTTATTTTCAGCGCCATCCACCTGCAATTTTACGGTTTTTTCCCGCGGCTTATTATGGGAGTCGTGTTGGGATATTTATTTCTTTATTCGCGAAATTTGTGGATTCCCATACTTTATCACTTTGTGAACAACGCTGCCGTGGTTGTGATTACTTACTTTTGGGGTGAAAGCAATTTTTTGGAGCAATTGGAAAATAAACCGTTGACGTGGGCATCGTTAGTTGTCATGATTGCCAGTGGGTTATTGACATATTTCGTGTTTAAGAAGTATAAAAGTCGGATGACTGCTGGCCGATGACGGAAATTCGGGTGCAACAAATGGATTGAGTGCTCTTTATCAATTTATAGATATATCATCTTGCTTGAGAAGACTATTGTTTATTTACTGAAGAAATGATTCAAATTCAAAACACTATATTATCCGACGATATTTTTGAAGAGCATTTTATTTGCAATTTAACCAAATGCAAAGGTGCGTGTTGCGTTGAAGGCGATTCGGGCGCACCGCTGGAACAGGAAGAGTTTGAGCAAATAAAATCGATTTTGCCGGAAATCTGGAACTACCTTTCGCCGCAGGCGCAACAACTTATTGAAGCGCAAGGCATTGCTTATACCGATTATGACGGTGAGTTGGTAACTTCGATAATAAACGGTCGAGAATGTGTGTTTACCTACTTCGATGAAGATGGAACTTGCAAATGTTCTATTGAAAAAGCTAATCGTGAGGGACGGATTTTGGTGCAGAAACCCATTTCGTGCCACCTTTATCCCATTCGTTTGCAGAAATTCAGTGAATTTACGGCAGTAAATTACAATCGCTGGTCGATTTGTCAATCGGCTGTGAAATTGGGAAATCGGGAAGAAGTGAAAATCTACGAATTTCTGAAAGAACCGCTTATCCGGAAATTCGGTGAAGAGTGGTATAACGAAGTTTGCGAAGCAGCAAAGTTGTTAGAGGAGGAGAAAAATAAATAAGGTTTATTTTTGTAGATTTCGATTTTATTTTTCATAAATCACTTAACTACCTCCGCAAAATCTTCAATATTCTCATCAACGTATTCGGCAATAATGGCGGTTTGTTCTTCTTCAATTTCCATATATTTCTCTTCCAGTTCGTCGAATTGCTCAAACTGCTCGTACATCGCCATAAATTCTTCTTCGGTAGTATCGCGCTCCAATTCGGCCCGATGTTTATCGTAAATCTCTTTGGCTTTATACAGAATTTTCGACAGACTTTTAGCACCCATCAGTTTTAAGGCTTTCGCCGTGGGATTATCGAATATGTATCCGCCGTATCCGTTCTGGATTAACTGTACGAATCCGCCTTCGCGAACTTCGTCGGTGAAAAATCGAAAAGCCAGCAGCGTATGCTGGTAGCCGTTTAGTTTATCCATATTTTCTGCTGTAATCTCTCCTCCAATGGCATCGAGATAAGTATCGGTAAATACTTTCAGAAACTCGTCCATGCTTTTTCCGGCAGCATCGATGATTTTTTGTTCGGGAATTTGAATCATACTTTACAGTTTTATTTGTTTTAATCAATTTATGGAAATTAGCGCCCATAAAAACTTATCGGTGTGGAAAGTATCAGAATTAAAATAAGAATTATGCCAATCACAACTACAATTAATCCTACAATCGCAATAAGTTGATATAGCCGTTTTTTTCTTGGTAAAATTTCTTCGGGCTTTTCTATCTCAAAATTCTTTATATTCTGCAAATATTCTTCAGTTAAACGCGGCTTTTTATACGACTTAAATCTTCCGGTTCCTGCATCCTTTCTTTGCGTACGATTCAGTTCCAGCTTCTTTATCATGTCCAACATGTGTCCTTCGCCACCCATAATAGTAAATATTCGTTTGTCCATATCAAAGTTAAGTAATTTCGTTGGATAATGATAAGGATGTGAGAAAAAGAGAGCGATATAAGAAAAAAATCACTATTTTTGCAACCGTATTAACTAATTTCTTAATCTTAAATTATGGCAATTATAATCAAACCGTTCAAGGGTGTTCGTCCACCCAAACAGTATGTAAAAGAAGTGGCATCGCGCCCTTACGATGTGTTGAACTCCGAAGAAGCTCGCAAAGAAGCCGAGGGAAACGAAAAATCGTTGTACAGGATTATTAAACCTGAAATCGATTTCCCAATAGGAAAAGATGAGCACGATGCAGATGTGTACGAGAAAGCAGTCGAAAATTTCCAACTGTTTCAGGATAACGGATGGCTCGTGCAAGACGACAAAGAGATGTATTACGTTTATGCTCAAACCATGAACGGCAAAACGCAATACGGACTTGTAGTTGGAGCTTACGTGGAAGATTACATGAGTGGAAAAATCAAAAAACACGAACTTACCCGTCGCGACAAAGAGGAAGACCGCATGAAACACGTTCGCGTGAACGATGCCAATATCGAACCCGTGTTTTTCGCTTATCCCGATAACGATGAAATCGATGTTATTGTTGCACGCACCATCAAACAAATACCGGAATACGATTTTGTTTCGGTTGATGGAGTAGGGCACCACTTTTGGCTAATTTCTAACGATGCGGATATTAAACGAATTACCGAAGTTTTCGCCACATTCCTCGCATTGTATATTGCCGACGGACACCATCGTTCTGCTGCTGCAGCATTGGTAGGAGCCGAAAAAGCGAAAAACAATCCCAATCACAGAGGCGATGAAGAATACAACTACTTTATGGCAGTTTGTTTCCCCGAAAGTCAATTGACCATTATCGACTACAACCGTGTTGTTACCGATTTGAACGGATTGACACCGGAAGAGTTTTTAAACAAAATAAGAAAGAACTTTGTAGTAGAAGAGAAAGGAACAGAAATCTATCGTCCTGAAAAATTGCACAACTTCTCACTATATTTAGGTGGAAAATGGTATTCGCTAACAGCAAATCCGGGTACATACAACGATAACGACCCAATCGGCGTGTTAGACGTAACAATTTCATCGAACCTGATTTTGAACGATATTCTTGGTATAAAAGACTTGCGTTCCGATAAACGTGTTGATTTTGTTGGTGGAATTCGTGGCTTGGGTGAGCTTAAAAAACGTGTTGACAGTGGTGAAATGGCTGCTGCTTTGGCCCTTTATCCCGTATCTATGAAGCAGTTGATGGATATTGCCGATACCGGAAATATTATGCCGCCAAAAACCACATGGTTTGAACCGAAACTACGTTCGGGATTGGTGATACATAAATTGTCTTAGATAAATTAGACGAAAGAGTAAAGACAAAAGACTTTTAGTAGAGACGGTGCACGCACCGTCTCTATGTTTTATTTGTACCCAAGGCCTGGCTTAGA
>MVZJ01000017.1 GCA_002069095.1 Bacteroidetes bacterium ADurb.BinA174
TCAGGCGGGATTAATTCGTGGTTCTCTATAGAATCGGATAGCCGGAAGAAATTAAGTATGGAATACGACATGAGTTTGGCTCACGGATTTGAAAATTCGAGACGCTCTATTTCGTACGGATTGGATATTACTTATAAACCCAGCAATCGCCTCACGATATCGCTTTATCCGCAATATGTAAAATCCACCAGCCATCAACAATATGTGCGCACGGTTTCGGGAGAGAATCCTATTTATATTCTGTCGTCTATCGATCAGAATATAGCGTCTATGTCCGTTCGTGTTAATTATGGCATTATGCCCGATATGTCGTTGCAATGGTATGCTCTTCCATATTTGTTTTCGGGAGATTATTACGATTTTAAAACAGTTACGGCTCCGCGTGCCGATAAGTTTGCTGATAGATTTACGGCTATGGATACTTACAATTACGATAATCCCGATTTTCATTTTCTGCAATTCCGTTCCAATTTGGTTTACCGGTGGGAATATAAGCCCGGTTCAGTACTTTATCTGGTTTGGTCGCAAGGTAGAACGGTGCAGGAAAAAGACGGAACGTTCCGGTTTAAAGATTATGTACATGATTTGTTTAAAGCTGTTCCCCAAAACGATTTTCTGGTGAAAATTTCATACGCTTGGATTTTCTGACACTTGATTAACTTTATTTAATATCATGTTTTATTGATTTTATGTAAAATATAGTTTACATATTGAAAAGTTATATTTACATTTGTGCCATTATTCATTTAAAGCGAAAGAATATGAAATCATCAGTTTTATTATCGAACAAATTTAAGAATATCGGGTGGATTATCCTTGTTTTGGGTTTCATTGTTGGAATATTTTATTTGCTAAAAGGTTGGGATAGCGATTTTCTTACCACAAATGTTTTTGCAGTTTCTTATGGTGGAGTATTGGGCAAATACAAATTTTTTGGATGTGTGGAGAATAACATTTTGGATGAAATCGCTTCTGTATTGATAGTATTGGGAGCCTTGTTGGTGGTATTTTCAAAAGAGAAAAACGAAGATGAGTTTATTGCATCTTTGCGGTTAAATGCTTTATCCTGGGCTGTTTTTGTGAATTATGCCGTGTTGTTTGTTGGTATAATTTTTGTGTTTGATGTGCCCTTTTTTTGGATATTGGTTTTCAATATGTTTACTATTTTGTTTATTTTTATCGCCCGATTCTATTGGCTATTGTATAAAGCTTCAAAAAACGAGTAAATATGAAAAACAGTATCAAAGTAGAACGTGCCAAAAAGAATATTACTCAGGCGCAATTAGCCGAAATGGTAAAAGTAAGCCGTCAAACCATAAACGCCATCGAATTAGGGAAATATAATCCTTCCACGACATTAGCACTGAAAATGGCTCACGTTTTCGGAACAAGTGTAAACGATGTGTTTGAGTTGGAAGAAACGGATTGGAAATAGGATTTTCTATTTAAATGAAGGTTATTATTTTCAATAATTTTTCGTAAGTTTGCAATTCTAACAAAATAAAACTTACAATGAAACGGATAACTCTCTTATTTTCTTTGCTGATAGCTTTCAGCTTTGTTTTATCGGCACAGGAAAATGCTGATAAAAAAACGTACACCTTTTTACTTACCGGCGCATCTTTTGCATCGCCAAATAATGGTTGGTTCGAGGTCGGATGTGGGTTGTCGGATGCTACTCCCCTTAATAGAGCTATCGGCGGTGAAGCCATTTCCCATACAGCGAACCGCATTATCGACGGAACATTGTACACAAAGGAAGAATTGGAAAATATTGATGCCCTTGTGATTATGCAGGTTCACGACAGAGATGTGTTCGACGAATCTCAATTAAAACCCAACTATACCGACTACAAAACACCTATTGACAGAAGCAATTATGCTGCCGCATTCGATTATGTGATTAAACGTTATCTTACCGATTGCTATAACCTGAAATTCGACCAAAAATCAAAGTATTACAATACCCGTGGAGGAAAACCCGCCGTGATTGTGCTTTGTACCGACTGGCATGACGGACGAGTAACTTACAACACCTCTGTAAGAAAACTGGCAGAAAAATGGGGATTTCCTGTTGTGGAGTTTGATAAGTTAATCGGATTTTCTAAAAATGCCGTTCATCCGGTTACGGGAGAACACGTTAGTCGCTTATTCACGCGCGACAAACAGGAGATAAACGGAGAAACCTTCGGTTGGCATCCCGAAAACGGACAAGACGCCTATATTCAACGCCGTATGGGCGCCATTTTTGCTGATACTATGCGAAAGATTTTTCCGATTGAATAGTTAAAAAGCGTATCCAATCGAAATATATCTCCAAGGCAAAACTTCTTTTCCGTTATACTCTTTTGACCCTATTTCGGCAAACTTTCCGTAGATGGGCGAAAATTCTATTCGGAATTGAAATCCCTTGGGTGCTTCGTCTCTATACCCTATTCGAGCAGAACCGATTGCATTGATAGCCAAAGGCAAAATTTTATTTTTCAAAATAGATAAAAAGAATAAAACGCCGAGTATATTAAAACAAAAACAGCAACTTTGTTTGTTGCTGTTCTCTATAAAAGTTTATTGTCTATCGTCCGATATCTAAAAATCAATCATTCATCGAAATCAGAAACTCTTCGTTGTTCGATGTCCTTCTTAAGCGGTTGAGCAGGAATTCCATCGCTTCCACCGAATTCATATCCGATAGGAAATTACGCAATACCCACATACGGTTGAGCGTTTCTTCAGAAAGCAACAGATCGTCGCGGCGAGTGCTGGAAGCAATAATATCCACTGCCGGAAAAACCCGTTTATTGGATAGTTTTCTGTCGAGTTGAAGTTCCATATTGCCTGTTCCCTTGAATTCTTCGAAGATAACCTCGTCCATTTTCGAACCGGTTTCGGTAAGAGCGGTTGCGATAATGGTGAGTGAACCACCGTATTCGATATTTCTTGCTGCGCCAAAAAAGCGTTTGGGTTTTTGCAGCGCATTGGCATCCACACCACCCGAAAGCACTTTTCCTGATGCCGGTTGCACGGTGTTATAAGCGCGTGCAAGGCGCGTAATAGAGTCGAGTAGAATTACTACATCGTGTCCGCATTCCACTAAACGGCGTGCTTTATTGAGCACGATATCGGCAATTTTTACGTGGCGTTCCGCCGGTTCGTCAAAGGTAGAAGCGATAACTTCGGCGTTAACGCTGCGCTCCATATCGGTAACTTCTTCGGGACGCTCGTCAATGAGCAGGATAATCATATATACTTCGGGATGATTGGCTGCGATAGCGTTGGCGATATCCTTGAGCAGCATGGTTTTACCCGTTTTTGGCTGGGCTACAATCAGTCCGCGCTGGCCTTTGCCGATAGGCGAGAACATGTCAACCACACGACACGATAAATTATCGTTATACCCTTTAGTGAGATTGAATTTCTCGTCCGGAAACAATGGTTTCAGGTGATCGAAAGGTACGCGATCGCGTACTTCTTCTGGTTTACGTCCGTTTATTCTATCCACTTTTACCAACGGGAAGAATTTTTCACCTTCTTTCGGTGGACGAATGGGGCCTTCTACCACATCGCCCGTTTTCAATCCGAACAAACGAATTTGCGACTGAGAAACATAAATATCGTCGGGCGACGACATATAGTTGTAATCCGATGAGCGCAGAAATCCGTAACCATCGGCCATTATTTCCAGCACTCCCGAAGCATTTAAAATTCCTTCGAATTCGTAAGCCGGTTCTTTTTCTTTTTGCTGAACAACGTTTTGTTGTTGGCCGACATTTTTACCTTGTTGTGCCTGTTGCTGACGGGCTTGTATAGGCACTGGAGCGATAAGCTCCTGTAAAAGAGAAGATTTCTTCTCAATAACAACAGATCTTTCTTTTACTTCCGGTTCGTGAGTATCGTTAATCGACTCCTCGGCAACTACCGGAGGTAAAGTTATTGGCGGAACCTGCGTAATTTTTTCTCTTTCGCGATGTTTTGTTGAACGGAAAACAAGTTGTGTCGGCTTAGCCGGAGGCGGAGTTGGTGCAGGAGCAGCTTCGGCTTTAGGTTGCTCCACTGGAGCGCTTTCCATTACAGCGGTATCGGGAATAATTGCCGGATGTACAGCCGTTACTGTAACTTGGGGTTTAGCTTCCGATTTTTTAACTTCCTGCGGTTTCTTTGTGCTCTGAACTTGCTTTTCGGTTTTAACAGTATTCGTTTTAGGAGACTGAGTCACCTTTCTTACTTCTTGTTTCGGTTTGGTTTGTCCCTTATCCGTTACTTCTGCTATAGGCTTTTTATCTTTGTCTGATGTGCCCGGTGCAGATTTTGTTTGCTGTTTTGGAGGATTGTTCTTGTTTTCAAATTTTTTCCCATTGTTGTTTTTGGGATTCGGGTTTGTGCTCAGGTTTTTTGTCCCTGCGATAGCTTGCTCGTCGAGGATTCTGTAGATTAACTCTTCTTTTTTATACGCATCGGGTCTTCTTATACCCATTTCTTTGGCAAGAGCTCGTAATTCTGTGGTTAGCTTTTCGTTAAGCTCAATAATGTTATAAGCCATTTAATTAATTGTTAAAAAAACGTTTCGGTTTAATATTTTTATGATTGAAATTGAGTTTTAGTATATATGTTTGATGGAAACAAGGTTATTCCAAACAATGTTTTTGAAAAACTCAATATGGTTTTATTTTTGAAATTTTGTGTGAATATCAGTAGTATGTATTCACTTATCTTCGAAGATTCTGGTACAAAGGTAATGTTTTTTTTGAAAACAAACTGAAAATGGAAGGTTTTTTGTAAAAAAATCCCGTTGATTTGTTTTATCAACGGGAAGTATCTGTTTAATTTATCTGCATATTCAATTTATTCGATGTATCTTTTCGCCGTTCGATCTCTTTTTTGAACAAAACCGATCGGCGTCTTTCGAGTGATCCGGTTGTGGTTGACTGCTGAAATAAGTCGGCAGCGGTAGTTGCCCATTCGTATGCTTTGTCCATATCATCAAGCATTTCGTAACTTAAAGCTATATTGTGTGCAGCTTTTGCTTTATTGAGTTTACTCTTTTCCTTTGCATACGATTCTTTCCATTTTTCAATTGCGCTGAGCCACTGATTACTTTTGGCAAACATTTCCCCTTCACGCATTTTCGAATTCATTTGCGTGTAATACCACCTGTCCTGATATTCCCAGTGCGGTGAAAATACTTTGGTCATTTTTTCAGCCGAGAATACGGCTAATTGCTTCATGGCTTCTTCTTGTGAAGGAATTATTAAATCGGCATAGGCACCGTAGTCGCGAATATCGTATCCTTCCCATCTCAAACTGTCGATAAATTGAATTACGGGGATTTTTCCTTCCATCGATGGGAGATACACGCGAATTACCGAATGTATTTTTCCCGTCAAACCGGCATATTTGTACCCTTCCTGTTGGTAAAAATCTGTCCAATCGGTTTGCAAAATTAATTTATCGAGTGATATTATCGCGTCTGTGGCAGTTGAATTCCGCAATTCGTTCATCGTTTCGGGTGAGATGGGGACTTCCTGCCAGAACTTGTCATCGGTTCTCAACGGTTTTTGATAATATTTTACCTCATCAAAATACTCTTCTTCGCCCAAAAATTGCGATAACGCTTCGGTATAAAAAACAGCAACGCTGTCGGCAGATGCTTTGGTGCGTTCGAATTGTTTTTTCCCCAATTTTTTAATGTTATGCCCTATTTCATCGGGTTGTTGAACCACGTTGTTCACCACCAACACCGATTTTACTTCCGCAGGAAAGGTTACCTGCGCCGGTTCACGCGTTTCGATTGACATATACTGAATGCCGGCACAACTGCTGAAGAACAGTATGGAAAATGATACTATAGCAAAGAATGATAAATTTTTCATAGATGTAAATGGTCTGATTATGTAGAAATTTTTACGAATCAAAATTACAAATTTATTTTATTAAATGGTTTAAAAATTCAAATGTTTAGCTAAAAGTTTGATTTATTTGATGCAATAGATGAAAATTGGTTTAAAATTTCTCCCTTGACATTTGATTTTTGTCACTTCATTTAGGCCGATTTTACACAAAAAACACTTTTTTGTGCAATTTTTGTTGGTCAAGCTGAATTCTTTCCGTAAATTTGCCGTCTCAAAAAATGAACATAAATAAAATATAAGAAATGGCATTTAATATTATTGTGTTGGCAAAGCAGGTTCCCGATACACGAAACGTTGGGAAAGATGCAATGAAAGCCGACGGAACAGTTAACAGAGCGGCATTGCCGGCTATTTTTAATCCGGAGGATTTAAATGCGCTGGAGCAGGCTCTGGGAATCAAAGATCAATATCCCGAATCGAAAATCACTGTGTTGACGATGGGGCCTGCCCGTGCCGCAGAAATTCTTCGCGAAGGGCTTTTTAGAGGCGCTGACGATGGTGTGTTGCTTACTGATCGCGCTTTTGCCGGCGCTGATACATTGGCTACCTCTTACGCCTTGTCGATGGCGGTGAAAAAGATTGGCGATTTCGATATTATTATTTCCGGCCGTCAGGCCATTGATGGCGATACGGCTCAGGTAGGCCCGCAGGTGGCGGAAAAGCTGGGCATTCCTCAAATTACGTACGCCGAGGCTATCGAAAGTATCGATAAGAAGAAAATCTGCGTAAAACGTCGTTTGGAAAACGGTGTTGAGGTAGTGGAAGCTCCGCTGCCGCTGGTGATCACCGTAAACGGATCGGCTAGAACTTGCCGTCCGCGTAACGCGAAATTCTTACAAAAGTATAAACATGCTAAAACCGTTACAGAGCGACAAACGGAACATATCGATTATATCGATTTATACGGCTCGCGTCCGTACCTGAATCTTATTGAATGGAGCGTTGCCGATGTGAATGCAGACCCTGTTCAATGCGGTTTATCGGGTTCGCCCACTAAAGTAAAGAAAATCGAAAATGTGGTATTTCAGGCAAAGGAAAGCAAACGCTTAACCGACGACGATACCGAACTGGAAGATTTGGTAAAAGAATTAATCGCTAATCACACAATTGGATAAAACGAGGTTTGAGTTGCAAGTTTCGGAATACGGGGCTGTAAACATTCTGTTTTTCTCCTCAGTTCCTTTGCTTCTCGACTTTTTTAACCCTTTAGAAAAATAAAAATAATGAACAACGTATTCGTATACCTCGAAATAGAAGAGGGCACGGTGGCCGAAGTGAGTCAGGAACTGCTTACCAAAGGCCGCACGCTTGCCAACCAATTGGGTTGCAAACTCGAAGCCATAGCCGCAGGAGCCAAACTCGACACAGTGGAAAAACAAGTTTTTCCGTATGGTGTTGATGTACTCCATATCTTTAAAGACAAACGGCTGTCGCCCTACACCACGTTGCCGCACACATCCATTTTGGTGAATCTTTTTAAAAAGGAAAAACCGCAAATTTGTTTGATGGGAGCAACCATTATCGGCCGCGATTTAGGACCGCGCGTGTCATCGGCGTTAGGCAGCGGCTTAACGGCCGATTGCACATCGCTCGAAATCGGCGATCATGAAGAGAAAAAAGAAGGCAAAGTTTACGAAAACCTGCTTTATCAGATTCGTCCCGCTTTCGGTGGAAATATTGTGGCGTGGATCATTAATCCCGACCATCGTCCGCAAATGGCCACAGTTCGCGAAGGTGTGATGAAAAAAGAAATTGCCGATCCGAATTACAAAGGGACGGTAGTAGAGCACGATGTGAAAGACTATGTTTCTCCGGACGAGTTTGTTGTTTCTATCATCGACCGTCATGTGGAGAAATCGAAAGTCAATATCAAAAATTCACACATTATCGTATCCGGAGGATACGGTGTGGGTTCGAAAGAAAATTTCCAACTGCTCTACGACTTGGCTAACGTTTTGGGTGCCGAAGTAGGAGCGTCACGCGCTGCCGTTGATGCCGGATTTGCAGAGCACGAGCGTCAAATCGGACAGACCGGTGTTACCGTCCGCCCCAAACTGTATATCGCTTGCGGCATTTCGGGACAGATTCAACACATTGCCGGAATGCAGGAGAGTTCGCTGATCATTTCTATCAACAACGATCCCAATGCACCCATCAACACCATTGCCGATTACGTAATTACCGGAGAAATTGAGTCAGTTATTCCGAAAATGATTAAATACTTTAAAAAGAACAGCAAATAAGTAGTTATGAAATCTCTCCGCTTATTTTTTCTTATTTTCTTTTTATCTGAAATACTTGTTGCTCAAAACAAAGTGTTTCTGGATGAGAATAATAATTGGACAAAAGCTGAGGATGCTACTCAATATGCAATCATAACAAACGAAAGTAAACAAGGAATAAAAGTAGAAACTTTTACATTAGAAGGAATTAAAAAAACTATTGAATATTATTCAAAATTCTCAAAGAAGCGTGAAAATCAAATCAAAAACGGAGTGTTTCGCGCTCTTTATCCTAACGGAACAGATAGTTTAGCGGCTGTATATACGGATAATCAAATAAATGGACAATTGACAATCCTTTTCCCTAATGGGGAAAAAAAGATGACTACTAATTATAAAGATGGATTGCTTAACGGAACTCTTCTGCAATATCATCCTAATGGAGAACCTAAACGCAAAGAACAATATGAAAAAGGGAGTTGCATAGGAGGTGTTTTGTTAGACGAAAAGGGGAACTCATTACCTTTTTATCCTTATTTTCAACAATCCGAATTTCCGGGTGGAGTAGAATCTTTAATGATTTTTTTAAATCAAAACATACAATATCCTGTGTATTCTATAAGAAATGGAGAACAAGGACGCGTTTTGGTAGACTTTATAATTAATAAAGATGGAACAATGGAAGACATTAGTCTTTTGAAATCTTGCGGTCACTCCCTTTTAGACAAAGAAGCTCTACGCCTTGTATCAGTTATGCAAAAAACAACAAAATGGACTTCTTGTCTTTTGGATGGTCAACCTGCAAGAATCCGTTACACTTTACCCGTTATATTTAGATTAAAACAATAAAAAAATAGATTATGGCAAACTTTTATATCGACACACCGCAATTCAAGCATTACCTGAATCATCCGTTGATGAAGCGAATTGTGGAACTCAAAGAGAGAAATTACGCGGATAAATATACTTACGATTACGCTCCGATGGATTTTGAAGACGCTATGGATAGCTATGACAAAATTCTTGAAGTAGTGGGCGAGATTTGCGGTGATATTATCGAACCCAATGCTGAAGCAGTTGATCAAAACGGCCCAACTGTTTCCGGCGGGCGAGTAACTTACGCTTCGCCCACGCAAGAAAACTTAGATGCACTGAATAAAGCCGAACTGATGGGAATGGCTTTCCCAAGACGTTTCGGAGGATTGAATTTTCCCATGGTGCCTTACATGATTTCAGCCGACATCGTGAGCCGCGCGGATGCCAGTTTCCAAAATATCTGGATGTTGCAGGACTGTGGTGAAACAATCTACGAGTTTGCTTCGGAAGAGCAAAAAAACAAATACTTGCCAAGGGTTGCCAAAGGGGAAACTATGTCGATGGACCTGACCGAACCCGATGCCGGTTCGGATTTACAAGCAGTGATGCTGAAAGCATCGTATAACGAAAAGGAAGGCCAGTGGTACCTCAACGGCGTGAAGCGGTTTATTACCAATGGCGATTCCGATATTCATCTGGTGCTTGCCCGCTCGGAAGAAGGAACGCGTGATGCACGCGGACTTTCGATGTTTATTTATGATAAAAACTCGGGAGGAGTTAATGTACGCCGCATCGAAAATAAAATGGGAATTAAAGGTGCTCCAACGTGCGAATTGGTGTTTAAAAACGCAAAAGCCGAATTGGTGGGAAGCCGTCGTTTAGGATTAATCAAGTACGTTATGTCTTTAATGAACGGTGCCCGCCTGGGTATCATGGCTCAATCGGTAGGAATATCCGAAGCAGCTTGTCGCGAGGCGTACGATTATGCTTTGGAGCGCCGTCAGTTTGGAAAAGCCATCATCGAAATGCCGCCCGTTTACGAAATGCTGGCCAACATGCGCGCTAAAACCGATGCGTCACGTACGATACTTTACGAAACGTGCCGTTTTGTGGATATGTACAAGATATTGGAAGATATTTCGCGCGAACGCAAACTCACTCCTGAGGAGCGCGACGAAATGAAATACTATTCGCGTTTAGCCGATGCTTTCACTCCGCTCGGAAAAGGAATGACCAGCGAATACGCCAATCAAAATACATATGATGCCATTCAGATTCATGGTGGTTCGGGTTACATGAAAGATTACAAGTGCGAACGTTTGTATCGCGATGCACGTATCACCAACATTTACGAAGGAACAACCCAACTGCAAGTTGTCGCTGCCATTCGTCACGTTACTACTGGAACGTACCTGAACCGAATTAAAGAATACGAGGCCATGCCAGTGTCACCGGAACTGGAGCCGTTGAAATGCGTTTTGTCGAAAATGGCGCAGATGTATGAAGAGTTGGTTGAGATTGTTACTACACCCAAGAACGAAGAATACCTCGATTTTCATGCGCGTCGCTTGGTTGAAAGTGCCGGACACGTAATCATGGGGCATCTTCTCTTACAGGATGCCTACAAAGCGCCCGAAATATTCCGCCGTAGTGCCGAGGTTTACATTCATTACGGACAGATTGAAGTAGTGAAAAATTATAACTTCGTTATCAAATCGCAAATCGAAGATTTGGAGTATTATAAACCGGTTTTGAGCGAATAGTTGAGTATTTTGATAATAATCTTAAAATGAGCGAGGTAGTCAGTTGATTACCTCGCTTTTTTGTTATTTAATGTTAAAACCAGCAAATATCATAAAAACGATGCAGCGTTTTTACTGAAAATCCATCTATCATAAAGAACACAATATATTTTATCAATTAAAACTTAATTAAAATCCAAATTTATGAAAACTACCATCAAATTAATTGCTATTCTTGCGGTATTCAGTCTGCTATCTTGTCAGAAAGGATATGAGGATTCTTTTTACAGCCTTGAATATATGGCTTTTGAGAACATGCCTTACAACGAAAAATACAAAGATTATGAAGAGAATCCTTTCTTAAAAGTGAGCGAATTTCCACAATCCACCTTCTCTATCGATGCCGACGGGGCTTCATACGCCAATATGCGTCGATATGTTTACTTGGGGCAACGTCCTCCCAAAGCATCGGTTCGTACCGAAGAATATGTGAATTATTTTACGTACAATTATCCTGAACCCACGGCAGGTGAAAATGTTTCGCTGAGTTCCGAAATTACCGTTTGTCCATGGAACAACGAGCATCACATCATGCGGTTGGGAATAAAAGGGAAAACCATCCCTTTTAGCGAACTTCCCAATTCGAATTACGTTTTTCTCATTGATGTTTCGGGCTCAATGAATTCTCCCGATAAATTGGGAATTCTAAAAACAGGCTTCAAGCAGCTTGTAGATGAACTTAATTCCAAAGATAGGGTAGCAATAGTTGTGTATGCCGGACAAGTGGGAGTTTTGTTGCCTTCCACAAGCGCATCGGAAAGGAAGAAAATAAAAGCTGCCATTGACAAACTCGGTGCAGGTGGTTCAACTGCCGGCGCTGCCGGAATTACAACTGCTTACGAAATTGCGCAGGAAAACTTCATCAAGAATGGAAACAATCGGGTGATTTTGGGAACCGATGGCGATTTTAACGTCGGAATTTCTTCTACCGATGAGTTGGTAAAACTCATTGAAGAAAAACGTGAAAGTGGAATTTATCTGACCGTGCTTGGCGTGGGTGGAGGAAATCTTAACGATCACATGATGGAGCAAATTGCCAACAAAGGAAACGGCAATTACGAATATATCGACAATGCTGCCGAAATTCAAAAAGTATTTGTGCACGAGAAATCCAAATTTTATACCGTTGCCAAGGATTCAAAAATTCAAATTACTTTTAATCCCGCCATGGTAGATTCGTACCGGTTAATCGGTTACGAGAATAGAAAGCTCGAAGACAAAGATTTTGATGATGACAAAAAAGATGCCGGTGAAATTGGCGCCGGGCAAACCATTACGGCGCTTTACGAATTGGTGCTCAAAAAAACGGATGCCATGGCACAATATGCCAATTTCGATTTCCGATACAAATTGCCTAACAGCGATGTCAGCCGGCCGCTTAGCATAAACATTACGAAAACACCGGTTGCCTTTTCATCGGCATCCGAAAGTACTAGATTTGCTGTAGGCGTTGCCGGATTTGGTCTGTTGATGCGCGAATCGGAATACAAGGGCTCACTGGATCTGAAAATGGTTCAAGACATTGCCGGTTCTGCGGTAACTTTCGATCCCTACGGGTATAGAAAGGAGTTTGTAGAGTTGACTGGGAAAATAAAGTAGTTTGATAAAGATAATCTATTTGTAATGCAACTTTTATGTTAATTTTGCATCTATCACGTCTTAGTAACTATTAAACCAATTTATATCATGGTAAAAATAAATAAATTTTTTCTGCTAATCATTTATTTGGCTATACTTAGCGTATCAACTGTTGTTTTTTCGTCATGCAATAAAGATGACGATAAGTTGAATACAGATGAACGCGTGTCTATTGATTTACTTAACACAGATAAATACGCGGTATTTGAAAAAACAATATTTTTATTCGAAAATGAAAGTTATGTAATTAAAACGCCGGTATCTTTTTTTATACAAGGATTTAGCGATGTTGATTACTCAAGATATTTAGAAAAAGTAAATGAAATTACCATCGATGCACAGAAAAAATCCATTCTTTATACAAAGGATTATTTTGAAGCGTACAGGTTGCCTTACATTTTAGCTGTTTTCCTGGAGTCGGGGAAATGTCATGTTTACGACAAAAAATCAAAAGAAACAATTTTAAAAATAGAAATGGAACGATGGTCACATTTTCCGGCTCCTTTAGCAGGTTCTGCAGGGCGAAAATTTTTCATTAAAGGAGAACTTTTTTTAGAAGTTACCGATATAATAAGTTGATATTCACAATATTTAATTAGCTGTAATATGATGAAAATATTAAAAACTTTTACCTTACTTGTTTTTCTTTCTTTTCTGCTATCGTGCGAGAAAGATGATAAGAAGAAAATGGATATTCTTGAAATTAATTCAGAAACCATTGTTGATTCGGAAATTTATGAGAACTCTGAAGGATTAAGGATCAAAACAGAACCTAAGATTGTTGCAGATATTCTTGTGGTAACAATTACAACAAGTGGTTGCGACGGCTCAACATGGAAAGCCCAATTAATAGATAAGAATGTATTAGCCTATTCTGATCCGGTACAGCGGTTTGCTAAAATAAAATTTGAAAACTTGGAGGATTGTAGAGCCGTAATTTCTAAAACATTCACTTTCGATCTCAAACCATTGCGTATAAAGAGTGGTAATAAGGTGATCATTAATCTTGATGGTTGGGATAAATCGCTGTTGTATGTTTATTAGTCTCACTTAACTAAAAAAGTGTGTAGATTGAATTCGCTCTGCGGACTTTAATTAGAGGGCGTAAAAATAAATACTATTGTTATTTAATGACAACAATATTATGACAAAAACAAAATTATTATTTCTCACTTCCATTGTCTTGTGGTTGGGTTTATTTTCTTGCGAAAAAATTGATTTGAATGATAACCTGTATTCACCTTCATTTATAACGTCTATAATCGGAGATAGTGAAGTTCAATTAGAATGGGCGAGTGACGATGGTTTTTTGCTCACAGAGACAATGGTAGCGATACAGAGAGAAAAACCGGATAAATTTGAAATTCATCTTTCAGAAGATTTGAAAAGTTTTACAAAAGTAGTTGAGTTAGACAATTCTGTTACACAATATACAATATCGAACCTTGTGAACGGACAAAGCTATTATGCTCATATAATTTCACGAAAGAAAGGGTTTGCTCCGAAACAATCTCAAACAATCATGTTTGTACCCAATAGAAAAACTCAATTGGAAAAGTTAATCGAATCAGGTGAGCAACAAAGCGTTCTTCAAGGGTCTTATTCGTCTGAAACGAATAAATTGGCTTTCGTGGATGTGTTTCATAAATGGACAGAAGGAGGAAAGGAATACGGTCAAATTGCCATCATGATCTCAAAACTTGATGGTTCACAGTCTGTTTTGTTTGGAAAAAATTTTTCTGAACCTCAATGGTCGTCAAGTGGAAGGTATCTTGTATTCAGAACCGAAAGAAGTGTGCCAATTACTTCGAGAATTGCTTTTTACGATGCTTTGACACAAGATACGACAATAGTCACAGACGGTACTACCGAATGTCTATACCCTGTATTTTCTCCAGACGAGAGCAAAATTCTTTATCGGTCAAGAAGTAATACTGATGCAAATCGAAGTTCTATTATAATGTACGATGTAGCAACCAAAACTTCAAAAACAATCATTTCTACCCAAAACACATCACTCACGAACATTTGGAGATTCTCTTGGATAGATAATTCGACTTTTCTTTTTAGCGCTAATGAATTAGATGCAGATGGAACAAATATTTATAAAGCCACAACAAGTAATGGAGCTTTTGAAAAGATTTTTGGTTCTCAATGGGCTGATTTTTGCCCGGTAATATCACCTGACAAAAATAATATCGCTTTCATCTCAAATCGTTCCGGATTACATCAAATCTGGGTTTACAACATAGCCCGCAAGTCTTTCCGGCAAATTACCGGATTTGATAAAACAGATTATATCAGTGAGGTATGGTCAAATATTCAATGGTTAGATGATAAAAATATAATGTTCAGTATAAATTATGATAAGTTAGTAAAGCAAAAAATCGACTAATTTCATTTAATTGTCGTATAGTGTGTTCACCTTTTTTGAACCAAAAGCTGTTATTTAATAACAACAATATTATGACAAAAACAAAATTATTATTTATTGCTATTCTTCTATCTTTGTTAGGAATAGCCGGTTGTAAGAAAAACGAATTGAAAATTATTGATTTGGAAGAAAGCCAATATAGAACTGACGATGTATTATTTTCGAAATCAGCTTTATTAAAACGTATTTTACACACGTATAATTTGTCAACCGGAAATTATAACTCCAGCGTAGAATATGAATATGATAAAAGTGAAAAAATCATTCGGGTTTCTTACAAATCATTTGAAGGAGAAGAATATAGCTATGACCAATACGAGTATGGTACAAATGGCAAACTTAAAACAATATCGAGCTATCAATCAAACGGTACAAAGTTTAGGAATCAAATATATTCATATAATACCACAGGTTATACTGTGAGGATGGAAACTTCATCTGAGTACAGCATTTCTACATACATAAATGATTTATTAATGAAAACTGAGTATTATGGTAAGGATCTGTCATATACTTATAAATATCAATATGATAGTAAAAACCGACTTATTAATGAAACTTATTATGATAAGGACGGCATAGCATTATTTATTAAAGATCATGAATACATTGAAAACCTTTGTGTAAAAACATTTACGCATACAGTTGGAAGCGACGAATTTATAAGCGACGAAAGAATGATTTATGACCGGAACGATAATTTGATTTTGAAAATTGCAAATATTCCATCATTATCGAGTAATTCACACGCAACTGCATTTTATGTAAATACCCGATATGTGTATAAATAACGCTGTTTTTTTATATAAAGTTTATTGATTATCCGCAAAACTTCCTAATCAATTCTCGTCAAAACGAGCGAACAAGTTCGAGCGGCCACATTCCTTTAGGGCGTGGATGAATAGTTGGAAATTCAATCGGCTTTAGCCAAAATTTAAATAATCTTGGGCTAAAGCCCGCTTTTAAATCCGGTTTACCCGCGAGTTAAAACTCGTGGTAATTGATAAATGTTTTTAGGACACATTGCGGATAATCATATAAAGTTTTAACTTTCTCTGCTTGTTTATTACAAAAAATATAATTTTCTTTGTTCAAGTAAAATTACCAACAACCCTTTAAAATTATTTGCCTATTGGAATGACATTACTCAACTAATTTAAAATAAACCGTTTAATAGTTAAGGTAATGGATATTCTTTTGTCGATGACCGACGAGGAGTTGGTTGCATCGTATGCCGAAGGCAATAATTGTGCGTTTGAGGTTCTTCTTTCCCGGCACAAACAATCCCTTTTCAGTTACATTTTGTATGTGGTTCGCAATAGCGATTTGGCTGACGATATTTTTCAGGATACGTTCATCAAAGCCATTTCCACGATAAAACAAGGTAAATACACCGAGAGCGGTAAATTTCGTGCCTGGATTACACGCATTGCACACAACTTGATTATTGATTATTTCCGTCAGGAACGGCACGAAAACACGATTTCAAACGACGAGTACGAGTTTGACCTGTTCAATAATTCCAAACTTTGCGATGACAATATTGAGGTGACTATGGTGAAAACTCAAGTTCTTGATGATGTGAGAAAGTTAGTGGAATTTTTGCCCGAATCGCAACGCGAAGTATTGACCATGCGTTATTATCAGGAGTTGAGTTTTAAGGAAATTGCCGATAAAACCGGTGTGAGCATCAATACGGCGTTGGGAAGAATGCGTTATGCCATTTTAAATATGCGTAAAATGGCTAATGAAAACCGAATGGTGTTGTCAATGAGTTAGATGAATTGAGAGTTTCGATTTGACTCCGTCAATTTACAATTCCAAATCAATAAACAATGTGAGTTGGAACTCGCAAGAATCATCCCGAAAACTTGTGGAAATATAAAATGAAAAAAGAACAAGTTAGTTGTTTAGGTACCTCCAAAAGTTTCAGTTCAACCCTTATGGGTACCGTAAAAGCAAATTAGCCATAACCTGCATTATTCACCCTTTTAGCTTATGCGATGCAAAGCGCGAACTTTACCGATAAAGTGGTCCATTTCAAGAGATTTGGAACACAGCATCTGCGTTACGAAAAACAAAGTTGTACATGTATCCCACCACTACCATTTACGGAAGTTTTATCCAACATCAGCGGTACGATATGAATGTAAACGATAAAATCGTTCGACTTTTGGTGGAATTGGAGAGTATGGATTCTCTTTTTTAAAGATATAAAGCAAGTTTTGAGTAAATGTAAATGTAGCAAAATCGATTAAAAAGGCACCGAAAATTATTTTCTAACCACTTAATTATTATTTTTGTAAAAATAAATCGTATAAGACTTATGGATCGATTAAAAGTTGCTATTGCCGATAAGATTTTAGAGGTTTCGTTGGGAAACCCGGAAGAAATGAAATACAAGTTGAGTAAGATTCAACGATTCAGCGATTTTGCCGAGGCTTGCAAGACATTAATGACAAAATATCCCGACATCGAAACAGAGTTGCTCGAAATGGTTCACGATGATGATTTCGACGCTTCGCGTGCTTCGCGACGGGTAGATTCTATTATCAGTCGGGAACAGAAAATAGCGGATTCCGCTTCTGATGCTCAAGCCAATCAAATCCCCGAAGTGATTCCCATTATAACTCCGCCACCGGCAATTGATTCCGAGAATGACGTGTCGATAGCGGAAAATGAAACACCGTTCAAAGAAACGATTGAAGAAAATGAAGAACTACCGGTAGTTGAAGAAGTATTCGCTACTGAAAACGAGATTGAAACGGAGACGTTATGGAAAGAAGAATCACAAGTTGCGGATGAAATAAATCAGCCCGAAAATGAGGTTATTTTTTCAACTGTGCCGGAAGAAAGTGCAGAAAATGCTGACAAAAAAGCAAAAAGAAAAAAACAACTCACGTTGCTATGGCAGGTGTTAGCTATTGCAGTAGCTGTTTTCGTGGTAGTAATTGTGGTTAAATTTGTGATAAGCTATTGGAAAACAATACTTATCGTATTGGGTTCGCTGTTAGTAATCAGTTTGCTTTTGATTTTTCTAAAAAAACGTAACAAAAATAAAGTCAATTAAGTGGAAGAAAATACACCGATAAAAAAAACAAGCCGTTCAACGTACTTTTTTCTTGCTACGACAATAATTTTGGCGATATTGCTTATCATCAATAAAATGAACGAAGCTGGGAATAAAAGATACGACACTTCTACTGTTCTGAGTAAAATTGTTCATATTCAGGAACTTGCTACCGTAAAATACAATTACGCGGGCGTTATTGGGTACAAAGATAATTTCAAGATATTAAACATCAGCGTACCGCTTACCGATAAATATTTCTTGCTGAAATACAACGGCTACCTTAAAGCCGGAGTAGATTTCAGCAGAATAAAAGTGAATATTAACGGCGAAAATGTTCATGTCTCCATGCCTCGCGCACAGATTTTCGATATTGTTATCGACGAAAACAGCATAAAAGTGTATAACGAAAGCGATAACGCCTTTAATCCCATAAAAATACAAGACTACAACAAAGCGTTGATGAATGAGAAAGAAACGATGAGTCAAGACGCCATAAAACAGGGACTCTTGAACGATGCAAACCGTCAGGCGGAACTGGCGATAAAATCGCTTTTAGAGGAAATGGGATTCAAAAATATCGATATAACTACGGAAATTATTATTCCGGAACTTCATTAACTACGGATTTAAACTCAAACAGTTATGAAATTTACATCGAAACTCTTCCTTGCCTGGACATCCATTTTTTTAATATTTTATATCACTGTTATTGCCATTATCGGCTTGTTTTGGGGGATTCGCATTCAGTTTTGGCAATGGTTGCTTGTGTTTTTAATTGCAGGTGTGTTGCCACCGGCCGTTCTTACTTGGTTGTTCTATAAAAGATTGGACTATATGGAGTCAGAAAATCAAGAACCGCCCACATTTTCGGGACAGAAAAAAGCAACCTTTGTTTTCAAGACAAGATCGAATAATCACTATGCCGAATTGTTGCAGAAGATCGATAGAAGTTTCATCGTTTCCTATTCCGATAAAGAAGCCCGTATTGTAAAATTTAGGACCGATAGCCGGATTATGTCGTGGGGAGTTGGCGGATACGTTAAATTATTGGATGCCAACAAAGTGGAAGCCATTGTCTATCCTATGATTGCCGATTCAAAACGAGAAGAAAAGATATTGCTGCAAACGCTGCGGTTATTGAAGGCGGTGTTGAATCCGTAGAAATCCGTCTAACCGATGACTGTCTGACGGATATAAAGTATAAGTATCAGACGGATTTTAAGCCGTCAGATGCCTCAAACGGATAACCTTCGCAATACATAATCACTCGTTCATCAATGAATTTCAGAAAATCGTTGTGCTGTTCTTTTGTTATCATTTTCGGATAACTAAGGATCAGCAGTTCAATGGATTTTGCTTCCAATCGATAGGGCAGATGCATGAAACGGTAAGGCGTTAACGTAAAACCTGCTCTTTCGTAAAACTGCAATCGCCTTACCGACAATTCGTTCACAAGCGGGTCGATTTCCAGAATAATGGTATGATCGGAATCGCGCAGGTGACGAAGTAATTGCGACCCGAAACCACCCCCTCGAAGTTCGGGATTCACTGCCAGATATTCCAAATACCTATACGAATCCCATTCCCAATAGAACAGCAACCCGATAAGTTCACCCCCTTCCCACGCCGAAACCGGAAAAAATTGCGGGTCGAAACAAGCACGGATGTGGTCGCCCATCTTTCGCCTTTCGGCGATGGGGAAACTTTGTTCATACAACTTCCAAACCTTATCCCAGCGGTACTTGTCGGTTTCTTTTATTTCTAAAAATTCCATTCTTTTATCTTTTATCTCTTGTCTATCTGTCTTTGTTCTTTGTTCTTTGTTCCTTGCTCCTTGTTCCTTGTTCCTTGTTCCTTGTTCCTTGTTATTTTTGTTCTTAGCCGCAAAAGTATTACTTTTACAATTCTTAAAACACTCAATCTGAATTTTTGTTTATAATACACTTATTTAAAACAGATAAAAATGTCTAAGGATAGAATATTGACGAAGAATTTCTTGTTTCTCACAATTGCAAATCTGCTCATGGCCGTTGCTTTTTATTTTATGACGCCTGTAATGGCGTTGTTTATGGTAGATATTTTCGGCTCCGGGAAAGACGAAATTGGTATGGTGATGTTTGTTTTCACCATCGCAGCCATACTGATGCGCCCTTTTTCGGGTTATTTGCTCGATACCATGAACAGATACACGGTTTATGTGCTGTCGTTTATATTGTTTTCGCTGGCATTTTTGGGTTATCCCATCGCTTTTTCTTTTGCATTTTTACTCGTGCTGCGATTTCTTCACGGACTTACGTGGGGAGCTATAAATACTGCCGGATATACGCTTGCAGTTGATTTGATCTCCGAAAGAAGACGAGGGGAAGGATTGGGCATTTTCGGCCTTTTCATGACTGTTGCCATGGCGATCGGGCCGATGATGGCAATGTCCATTTCCGGCAATTGGGGATACGATGTGTTGTTTTATTCGGCTGTTGGATTCTGTATGTTGGGTTTTATATTTGTGATGCTGCTTAAAACTCCCAATATCAAAGGTGTGCGTAAAGCGCTCAATTTGAAATCGATGTTCGAAAGGAAAACCTTGCCGGTAGCTTTTAATATAATGCTTACACAAATTCCGTACGGCGGAATTATTTCGTTTGTAGCTCTTTACGGCCGTGGAATTGGTGTGACAAACAGCGGAACGTTTTTCCTGATACTTTCCATCTGCATTATTGTTTCGCGTATATTGAGCGGACGTATATTTGACCGTTTTGGTCCCCGAAACATTACTTTTGTAGGGTTGATATTGGTGATGATAGGCTTTTTGCTAATAGGTTACTTTGCCACTCCCGTCGGATTCCATTTGGCGGCAATTGTGCTTGGATTCGGATTCGGGGTTATTCCGCCTACGTTTCAGGCTATGGCCAACCGCAACATATCGCCCGAAAGGCGGGGCGCTGCCAATTCCACTTACCTTATGTTTTTCGATTCCGGAGTAGGGCTGGGCATGTTATTCTTCGGCGCACTAATCGATGTGGTGGGATACGCCGGAACGTTTTATTTGTCGGCAGCTATCCAGTTACTGGCGCTGATTGTTTTCTTTACCGTTACCTTGCCGAGGTATAGAAGGGAAAATGAGATTAGCCTGCATTATTCATCGAAATAAAAGATAAAATTTTCTTTTTCAAAACCACATAATGTCAAGTCAAGAGTTCAAAGTATTGAGTTTCGAGTTTAAAACGCGCTTATTTATAAGAATTTACATTATTTTATAATTGACACGACAAGAAATACATAGAATAGTGTATGCTGACCATTGCTACCCACATAATACGGGTTAGAAAAATATCTTATTGAATTTTATTCTTCCAACAACTTCTCAATTTTCGCCTTCGTTTCCGGTAAAGAAGGAAGTATGTGGTTGCCGAAATCCACCATTACGCCGTTTTTGTCGAAAAGCAGAAAATAGGGGACGCTACTTCCCGTGTTAAAACGCTTTACGATATCTTGCCACTCTTTGTCGGTAAGAGCGATGTGAACGCCGTGAAGATCAAGACTTGGAATAATGTTTTTCCCGCGTTCGGTTTCACCGTCTAACCACAGGTAAACAAACACGATGGGCTTATCGACAAGTTCTTCGTGTAGGGCTTTGCTATAAGGAATTTGCTTCATACACGGTCCACACCACGTTGCGCTGATATCAATATACACCACTTTTTCCGGATTAGAATCGACAATATGTTTCACTACGTTGGCAGAATCGGTTATCAGCGAACCGCTTCCGTGCAATTCAACGGCATTTTTCCCTAAAACTGCATCGGAATAAATGCGCGGATTGGCATTGTAGGCTTTTACCTGATTGTACCGGTTGTTGAGTGTGGTGCGCAGGAACGGGTCGGTAATTGTTTTATTTATCATTACGCGATTGCTGTCAATCCAATCCGTTTTATGAGTTTGCAGATACAAATCATTCACAAAACTTGCAAAGGTAAATTGCGACAGATAGGCGTTTGTTGAACTCGATTTTAATTTTTCAAGTATCTT
>MVZJ01000018.1 GCA_002069095.1 Bacteroidetes bacterium ADurb.BinA174
CCAAAAAGCAAAATACAGGCAAGAGTTCCCGTTCCCAATTATGAAATACTAAATAGACAAAACATTCAAAATCAACATCCGAAAAAAGTAATTATCGGGAATTCCATCACGCACTACTGGGGTGGAGAGCCGGGAAAGGAAAATGGAAGCCAAAGCTGGAAAAAACAGATGCAACCCATCGGATTCTTTAATTTAGGATACGGTTGGGACAGAATAGAAAATGTGCTGTGGCGCGTTTATCATGGCGAGCTCGATGGGTATCAGGCGGATGAAGTTGTTCTGATGATCGGAACAAATAATTTGGGGTTAAATTCCGATAATGAGATTGTTGAAGGACTGGAATTCTTGCTTAAACAGATTAAAATCCGCCAGCCGAAGGCTAAGATAAAAGTCGTGGGATTACTTCCAAGACGCGATAAGGAAGCGGAAATAAAAACCATTAACCGGCAGATATCGAAAATGGTTTCGTTGAACAATTACAGTTACTTAGATGTTGGTAATAGGTTATTGACGAAAAACGGAAAGATAAATGAAAGCCTGTTTTTAGACGGCCTTCACCCGAACGAAGAGGGTTACTCGTTGATAGTTAATGATATAATAGAATAGTTTTCACGTTATTAAAAAAAGAGTTTTATAAAAATTACATGGAAGTCAGTTTACTATTTTGGATAGGTTTTATCATTCTCGTGATGATTCTGCTATCGCTCGACATGTTTGTTTTTAACAAGAAAGGTACGGTCATCAATGTTAAAAAAGCATTGTGGCTCAGCCTGTTTTGGATTTCGCTTGCCCTGCTCTTCAACGCAGGTGTTTACATTGTGTTCGGCAAGGAAAGAGCGCTCGAATTTCTTACGGCTTATCTTATCGAGGAGTCGTTGAGCATTGATAATTTATTTGTTTTTATTATCATTTTCACGGCCTTCAAGATTAAACCCGAACATCAGCATAGCGTTTTGTTCTGGGGAATTTTAGGAGCGATTGTTTTTAGGGCGATTTTCATTTTTGCAGGTGTCGCGCTGATTGAACGATTTGCCTGGATCATGTATGTTTTTGGCGCATTTTTGTTATTTACCGGTGCAAAAATGGTTGTAAATGAGTTCAAGGTAATTGACCATGAAAAAGAAAAAGAGAAACAAAACCCCGATAATAACTGGCTGGTGAAAACTTTCCGTAAGTTTATGCCGATAACCGATGATATGTCGGAACCTATATTTTTCAAAAAAATCAATAAACGACTATATGCAACGCCTTTCTTTTTGACTTTGCTCGTAATAGAATTTACCGATCTTATTTTTGCCATAGACTCCATTCCGGCAGTGCTTTCGGTTTCGACCAACACGTTTATCGTTTATACATCCAACATTTTCGCCATTTTGGGGCTTCGGTCGCTCTATTTCGCATTGCGAGGCATCATGGATTTGTTCCATTACCTGAAGTATGCGTTGAGCGGAATTTTGATTTTTATCGGTTTTAAAATGATTATCAATCATTACGCGCATACCGTTGCATGGGATTTTCATATTTCCAACGTTGTGTCGTTACTTGTAATTGCTTCGTTTTTACTTATTTCAATTGCGGCATCCGTTGTCAGGAGTCGCACCGTAAAGAAGGAGGCGATAAGAGAACCTGTAACCGTTCGGAAAGTTGTTGATAAAACGGGTCGCAAAAACGAGATTTTGGAAAATTAATCTTTCTTGTTGATAATTACCAGATTAAATTTCCGGTTTTCGTAATATTTTTGTTACTTTGCAGCCAATTTGGAAAAACCGTTTTATTGAGAATAATCGGTTTTTTCTTTGTGTAGCCCTTTTTTATGTCGAAAAAGAAAAAGATATCTACTGCACGATTTGTAAATGCAAAAATTACATCCACCATCAGCATTACGTTAGTGCTGGTTTTGCTGGGTTTGACCATCCTTATTTTGTTTATGGGCAATGGGTTATCGAACTATGTGAAAGAAAATATGAGTTTCAGCATAATGCTTGATAACGATATTTCCGATGCTGAAATTAAACGTTTACGAAAGAATCTTGACGCTCAGCCATTTGTTAAATCTTCCCGATTTATCAGCAAAGCCGAGGCAAAAGAACAACTCATCAAAGATTTGGGCGAAGACCCCGAAGAGTTGCTTGGTTACAATCCGGCGCAGGATGCGATAGAGATTTACCTGCATTCGGAATATGCCAATAACGACAGCATTGCGGTTATCAGCCCAAAAATTAAGCGGCAAAACAATGTACGCGATTTGCTTTATCAGCAGGAAGCTATCGATCTTATCAACGATAATTTGTCCAAAATCACCATGATATTATTGATTTTGGCGGGTGTATTGTTATTTATTTCGTTTGCGCTTATTCGCAATACTATTCGGCTAAGCATTTATTCTAAACGATTTATTATCAACACAATGAAGCTTGTGGGTGCCAACGGAAATTTTATCCGCAAGCCCTTTATCCGAAACAATATTCTCACCGGAATTATTGCCGGAATTTTAGCTGACGTTGTCATCTTTCTTATTCTTTTGTACTTTAGCAAGGAATATGCTAAGATGCAGATCATAAGCGTAACCGATTTGCTCATTATCTTCGCCATCGTAATTTTGATTGGAATTCTTATTTCCACCGTGGCGACTTATTTTGCAGTGAACCGATACCTGAAAATGAGAACCGAAAATTTGTATTATATATAATTAAATAATTTTTAGACATTAAACATCTGAAGATAACAATAGGCAATCTTAAGTCTGTATTCTGTCAGCGAAAGCGGTCTAAATAACTCATAACTTAAAAAAATATGTCACACAAAAATCTTGCTTTCCACAAAATAAACCTAATTATCTGTGGCGTTGCAGTTCTTATTATTATTGCGGGTTTCTTGCTGATGAGCGGCCCTGCAACCACTTTCGAAGGTTTTGAACCCGATATATTTAGTGTGCGACGCATTAAAGTGGCGCCCATTGTTTCTTTGTTTGGCTTTGTCCTGATGATTGTCGGAATTTTGTATCCGGCAAAGGACAAGAAGAAAGAAGGTTAGGCAAATTAACACTTGCGATAATGTTGCTTTGCAACGGATAATGTCTCCGCAAACTGAGATGATAAAATCGTGGCAATGAGCTGTTTTATCGCACAATGCGTCTATTATTCACGTAGTGAATCTTTCAGTGCAGCTTTATCCAAAATACATGAAAGCAAAAATAATTCAACGAAATAGATGAGTGTTTTAGAAGCAATAATTATTGCTATTGTAGAAGGGTTGACCGAGTTTTTACCCGTTTCGTCAACCGGGCACATGATTATAACACAAGCCCTGTTGGGTGTTGAGAGCACCGATTTTGTAAAAGCATTTACGGTAATTATTCAGTTTGGGGCTATTTTATCGGTGGTGTTTTTGTACTGGAAACGCTTTTTTAGATTAAACCCGATTACCGTTTTCGATAAGAGCGCTGTTGAAGGAATGAGTTTTGGGCAAAAATGGCAGGCATATTTAAAACGGTTTTTGCATAAATTCGATTTTTACTGGAAATTGTTTATTGCCGTTATCCCTGCGGGAGTGTTGGGGTTGATTTTTGGCGATCAGATCGATTCGTTGCTCGAAAACGTTTTCGTGGTAAGTGTGATGCTGGTGGTTGGTGGGGTGTTTATGCTTTTTGTGGATAGGATGTTCAATAAACCCAGTGAAGACCAGTCCATTTCGCTGCAACGTGCGTTGAAAATCGGTTTTTTTCAGTGTATTGCCATGATTCCGGGTGTTTCCCGGTCGATGGCCAGTATCGTGGGTGGTATGAGCACGAAACTTGACCGGAAAAACGCTGCCGAATTTTCGTTCTTTTTAGCCGTGCCCACCATGGCCGCAGCAGCCGGATACAAACTGTATCAACTCATAAAAGACCCTATTAGTGCAGCCATGCTGCAAGATAACGTTTGGGTGTTGATTATCGGAAATATTGTTGCTTTTGTGGTGGCCATTATTGCTATTAAGTTTTTTATCGATTTTCTAACTAAACACGGATTTAAAGCGTTTGGTTGGTACAGGATTATTGTTGGGATTTTGCTTATTGTATTGTTGTTATCGGGGACAGTTTCAAATGTAATTTAATGTAATTCAGTTGTAATTCGTTGCGATGTTGAAAGAGTAAAGAGCAAAGAGTAAAGAGCAAAGAGTAAAGAGCAAAGAGTAAAGAGTAAAGAGTAAAGAGCAAAGAGTAAAGAGCAAAGAGTAAAAAGTAAAAAGTAAAGAGTAAAGAGTAAAGGGTGAAGAGTAAAGAGTAAAGAGTAAAGAGTACAGAGTACAGAGCAGTTCACTCATTACTCATTACTCATTTCTCATTACTATGTGGTTGAATATTATCAATATAAAACAAAACGACATTGAAACGCAATTATAAACTATTGCAAGAACTATATGGATTTTATTGAAGGAGAGATTTTGCACATTGATAAACCGTTGTATTGGACTTCGTTCCGGTTGGTACGGGTGGTGAGGGCAAAATTGCGGGAGAAACATAAAATAAAAAAACTGAAAGTGGGGCACGCGGGCACACTCGACCCGCTGGCAACCGGTGTAATGACAATCTGCACCGGAAAAAAAACAAAAGAGATTGAACAGCTTCAAGCTCAAACAAAAGAATATATCGCCGAAATCCGTCTGGGGGCAACAACTCCGTCTTTCGACCTTGAAACGGAAATCGACGCAGAATATCCCACAGAGCATATTACCCGTGAGAAAGTGGAAGAGTGCCTGAAGAAATTCATCGGCGAAATTGAGCAAATTCCACCCGTTTTTTCGGCAGTGAAAATCGATGGCAAAAGAGCATACGAATTTGCCAGAAAAAATGAAGAAATTGAACTAAAACCAAAGATGTTGGTTATAGATGATATTGAATTGTTGTTTTACAGTTTACCAACCATTACTATCAGGGTTGTATGCAGTAAAGGCACATACATTCGTGCTTTGGCGCGCGATATAGGCGAAAGCTTGCAATCGGGTGCACATCTTCTTGCGCTTACACGGACAAGGGTGGGAGACATTTCGTTGAACGATTGTATAAAGATTGATGAGTTAGACGAGTTTATTAACAAAAACATTGCACTGTAGAGACGCTGCGTTCAATGTCTCAAAAAAGAATATTCAAACAAAAATTACACGAATTATATATATGAAACTTTCTCAGTTTAAATTTAATTTACCGGATGAGTTAATAGCCAAATATCCGAGTAAACATCGCGATGAATCAAGGTTGCTTGTAGTTCATAAAGATTCCGACAAAATAGAGCATCTTGTTTTTAAGGATATTCTTAATTATTTTGACGCTAATGATTTTTTTATTTTCAACGACACCAAGGTTTTTCCTGCCCGTTTGTTTGGAAATAAAGAGAAAACCGGAGCCAAAATAGAAGTGTTTTTGCTTAGAGAATTAAATCCTGCACAGCATTTGTGGGATGTTTTGGTAAATCCTGCCCGAAAAATAAGGATTGGGAATAAATTGTATTTCGGTGAGAACGAAGAATTAGTGGCCGAAGTAATCGACAACACTACTTCGCGCGGACGCACGCTTCGATTTCTTTACGACGGTCCTTACGATGAATTCAAAGACTTGCTTTTTTCTATCGGCGAAACGCCGATTCCGGAATACATGGAGCGTTCTGCCGTCCCCGAAGATGCAAACCGATATCAGAATATTTTCGCGAACGCTGAAGGAGCAGTAGTTGTTCCGGCAGCCGGTTTGCATTTTAGCCGCGAGTTGATGAAACGAATGGAAATCAAGAATATCGATTACGGTTTCCTCACACTTCACCACGGCTTGGGAACTTATCGCGATATCGATGTAGAAGATTTAACCAAGCACAAAATCGACTCGGAAGAGATGATCATTACACAGGAATTGTGCGACAAGGTGAATACGGCAAAAGACAACGGATACAAAATTTGTGCTGTGGGCACATCGGTTTTGCGTGCCATTGAAACGACCATCAGCACCGACGGCCACATCAAGCCGCGGGAAGGCTGGACAAACAAATTTATTTTCCCGCCATACGATTTTACTTTACCCGATGCACTGGTTACTAACTTTCATTTACCGTTCTCCACACTGTTGATGGTAACAACCGCTTTCGGCGGCTATGAAAAAATTATGGATGTTTATCAGACAGCCATAAAGGAGAAATACAAGTTTGGCGCGTATGGCGATGCCATGTTGATAATTTAAGTAGGATGTCGGATGCTGGATGACAGATGTTCTGTAGAAACGCGATTCATCGTGTCTTAAAAGCCTATCGAAAGAATAATTGTTCCTAATCATCCGGCGGTTTAAATCTGTCTGGTGCTTACAAAGACAACACGAAAATGATAACTCACCATATTTTTTTAGGATTAGGCTCCAATTTAGGCGACAAGCAAAAAAATATTGAACGTGCGTACAGACAGATAAAAAAGCGGATTGGAAAAATCGTTTCCAAATCCGCTTTTTATATTACCGAACCCGAAGGGTTTGAGTCGGAAAACCAATTTGTTAATTCGGTTTGTGAAGTTGCAACAACGTTAACTGCCCGTGAAGTTTTACAAGAGACTCAAGAAATTGAAAAGAAAATCGGACGCACAACGAAGTCCGAAAATCAACAATATGCCGACCGTATTATCGATATCGATATCCTATTATTCGACAACCAAATCATTGAAGAACCCGGTTTACTTATACCACATCCCCGACTTCACTTTCGCAATTTTGTATTAACCCCTTTTGCCGAAATATCGCCCAATACTATTCACCCCGTTTTCGATAAAAGTATTTTGCAGTTAATGAGCGAACTGTCCCAAACATCCAGCCGATAACCGTTCTGACGCATGAAATTTAATGGTCTAAATTTGGATAATAAATTTTTGATTTTTCTTTTTAATTGGCATTACTGATTGCCATTTTATTTAAATCATTTAATGGTAAATAAAAAACCGCTCGGAAAGAGCGGTTTTTTCTATTTAAATTCTATTGTGGAATATTACTTATGGCTTATCCCACCAAATTCTACCTTCTGTTTTATCAACGGCGGAACCATAATTGGGATCAGTTTTCAACTTTTCAATCGCTGCATTGTAATTGTCGATATTTTCGGTATTTGGTGTAGGCAAAGCACCACGGCGAGGAATTGTTAATTTATTGCCGGCATTTGTAATTGCTTCTAAAAATGCAACTCCGTCTTGAGGCGTTGGTTGATTCTTAAACGATGGTAACCCTGTACGTTTCCATGTAGCCCAAGCTTCTTCGGGACGCATGAAAAGATTTATCCATTGTTGCGTAATAATTTTCTCCAACGAAACGCTTTGGAATTCAGGACGTGCTAAATAAGTATCAATAGCATTTGAAGTAATAGGATGGTAATTGTCGCTATTGGGATTCATCGCTGCAGGTACTTTCATTTTTTCAGCCCATCCCTGATATTGCTCCATAGATGCGCGAATTCCTGTGCGGAACCAAGCTAATGCGTCTTTCCCGCCTTTAGCGCCACCCTCTTTAAAAGCAATTTCGGCCATCATGAAGCAGACTTCGGGATATGTTATCAAAGGAGTGAAAAGACTGATTTGTTCCTGAGATACATCGTACGTTGCATCTTCCTTATCGCGAGCTGTGATTTGTGTACCAACTTTACCTCCGTTTTTCACATAAAAGCGGCTTTCTATTTGACTGTTATGACGAACGGTCATTGTTCTATCAACGCCTTCGTCATCTTTATATGGCAAGGTATAATAAGATTCTTTAGACCAATTACTATTTGTACTGTCAGGATTAGCAGACATACCAACATAACGAATCACCCATTGCGGAAATCTGGTTTCGTAGTTTGGATAGTACTTTGCTAACAGTTTTGCAACGTCATCATTCAATGTGTTGTTATTTCCCATACCGAATCCATTGCGTCTTACCAATAACGGGAGACGAGGATCGTTGTATGTTGTTAGGAAATTAACCAAGGTACGCGAAGCGCAATATTGATATGTCAATATATGCATGTCATCCGTATTATTGTTATAATCGTTTGGATGATTATAGACACAGGATTCGTTGTTGCTGGAAATAATTCCACCGGTGTCGGCCAATGCTTCAGCTAATACAGATTTGTAGAAAGTGTTATCGGCTTTTTCCAGGCGTTGAGCCATTTTAATACGTAGCGTATTCCCAAATTTGATCCATTTTGAGACATCTCCTTTATAAAAGTAATCGTTGTTACCTAAATTGTATTGGTTACTGGATGATTGTTTCAGTAAAGCTACGTTATCTTTCACTTTTTGATCAAAAACTTTGTATAAGGGTGTCCCTGCTAAATCTTGTTGGTATAAATCGTATTGAGGCGTACGAATACCATCGGTAGCCAGTCTGAATGCTTCGTTATATGGAGCGGCACCGTTTACATCGAACATTAACCAGGCTCCGTAGGTTTCTAGGATATTTGCAATTGCTAATAAATCCTGAAATCTTTCTTTTTCGGGATTTGTAGGAATTACGGTATTTACTAAATAACGCAATCTCAACCCAATTTGACTAAAATAATCACCGTAATAGGAAGTGTAAGGTGATGGGCGTGAGCCTTTATTTGGGTTCACGTATGCTCCTTCCTGTGCTCCGTTGTAGTACACAATATATTGCATATACTGCATTACACCGCTGTATTTACCCAATAAGTGTCCACGGCTGCTGTTGTTGAAGTTTTCCGTGGCTCCTGTAAATACATTTCGTGGGTCTGTTGTACCCAATTGTTCAGGGTCGGTATTTAATTTTACATAGTCATTCAAACAGCTTGAAAGCGAAAACAATACCAGAAATCCCAATATAATAAATTTTATTTTCTTCATAATTGTAGTCTATTTAAAATCTTACAGTTAAGTTAAATGTATATGAACGTGAGAAAGGTACTCCGCCAATGTCCATTGGTCTTAATGGGTCGTTAGAAGAAACAGCTTCAGGATTTAATCCATCGGTAAGTTTATTTATGATATAACCAAGATTACGGGCAGTAAATCCTAATCGCAGGTAATTGGCACCGAATTTTTTACATATTTTTTCAGGCAAACGATAACCTGCGGTAATTTCTCTTAATGCAAACCATGTATTATCCTGTAATCCGAGTTCCGATGGCATTCCCCATCCTAAATTACCGTGATAGTAGAAACTTGCCATCATAGGTTGCATTCCTTTCTCGAGTGCTTCGGCATACGTCAAACCGCTAACATCGATGGTTTGGTCGGGATTGTTGGCTAAAGGAACTTTACTTCCTTCGTCAAACACCGCATCCAGCATGATGGCATCATATACAGTTTCTCCTTTGTAATTGGTCCTCGATAATCCGCCATGTTCTTTGTCGCGATAAGCTAATGACGACTCCAATACACCTCGGCTTGAAGCATATTTATAGGTGTGAGAAAAGAAATTTCCACCTACGCGTCCATCAACTAAGGCATAAAAATCGAAATCTTTATACGAGAAAGAAGTATTAAAACTTAGCAAATAATCGGCTTCTACCTTGCCAATGACCTTTCGGTCTTTTATACCTTTTTCTGCCTCTTGAACATAACCATAAAGTGGTGTGGAGTTAGGTTTACCATAATTTCCCCAATAACTAATCACTGGTTTCCCATTTCTTGGATCGTTGGGATTTTCTTTATTCATGAAGCGATAAATAGCTCCCCCATAAGTTGAATTGTATGGTGTGGTAATAACTCCGAATTCGCCTCCTTCATAAGCCCAGATTTCCGGTCCCGCATCATATTGTCCCAAAAGATTCCATTCTTTTACATTTTCATGTAATTTAATGATTTTGCCTCTGTTTCGGGTGTAATTCGTGCCTATTGTCCATCTCATATCGGCTGTACGGATAGGAGTAGCTTCCAGTTGTATTTCTATTCCCTGATTCTGAATATTTCCTGCATTAATCAACTGACTGCTTGCCCCGGATTCGGTAACAGCACCTACAGATAAGATCTGATTGAATGTATTTGTTTTGTAATACGCAAAATCTAACGTCAATCTTTCATTGAAGAAACGCGAATCGGTACCAATTTCAATAGAGCGTTGAATTTCAGGTTTAAGATCACTATTCCATGCTTGACCCAAGTTTGGATTTGCAATTAACACACTGTTTCTGTAGGGGTCATATTGCGCATTTTGTGAGAAAACGCCGAACCCTTTTGTTGTAGCGTAAGGATGAGTTCCCATACCAACTTGTGCAATGGATGCTCGTAATTTACCATAAGAATACCATTCTGGCAATTTAAATGTTTCCGTAAATATCCAAGATAAATTTGCAGAGGGATAAAAGACAGAATAGTTATTTTTTCCGGTAGTCATATAGGTCGGATAAGTAAGAGTGGATAACCAGTCGTTTCTTCCTGTTAACTCAAGATAAACTTGTTCTCTCCAACCTAAATTGATGATTCCCGAAAGTCCGAATGTTTGGTTATTTCTTGGTGTATAATTATACCAGGGTTCAATTTTATTTTTAGAATTGGAAAAAGCAAAAACTGCTGGTGTAACCAGCCCTCCATTTGTGCCCTTACCCCAAGAATGAGCTTCCGTATTTCCATAAAGTTCTCCCGCTAGGATGGCATCCAATGTTATTTTCTCACTTCCAATATTTATTTCATTACCGGTTGTTTGAAGCATTCCAAGGAAGTTGTATGACCCGGATATATTTCCGTTACGTCCATAGTATCCTGTACCTGAGGGTCCGTAATTCTCCCCTGTACCGTACGATTTTTCCAGCATTGAAATTCCATAATAATTGTAATTAGCTTTTAAGCTTGCAGAGAGTTTTGGTGCTATTTTAGCACGAAGTGTCAATGTTGAGAGTAAGGAATTTTCTAACCGCTGCTTTAAATTCATATCCCTGTCGTGCAAATATCCGCGCAATGTTCCCCACGGCGTATCTGTTTCAACGGCATGTGTAACCGGATCGCGATACATGCTTTCGTATGCTGCTATATCCAAGTTTCTTGGCGAGTAATAAGTACTCATCATTGCTGCGTTGGCCCCCCAGTTCCAAGCGCCTTGGTTTGCCGGGTTTTTAATATCTGAAAACGCATAATTTACACCTAATTCAACCGAGAAAATATGGTTGAGATCTGTCAGTCCTTTAAAAGATATAGAATGGCGAGAAAATTGATTACGTTTAAAAACGCCGTTGTTATCAGTGTATGCATAAGAAAGACGGAAAGATGATTTTTCGCCTCCACCGTTTATGGCAATATTGGTAGTGCTGTTCAGACCTGTTTGATATAAGGCTTTCCAGTTGTCGGGATGAGGAAGAAATGGTGTTTTTTGGCCATTGGGTAAATATTGATCCACCATAGAGCCATCCATCTTGGGTCCAAAACTCATGGATGTTTTTTGCAAGGAGCCATCGGCTAAAAATCCTCCTTCATATCCGTTGTTGGCTGTACCTGCGCCATACACATTCTGGAAGCTCACTGGTGATTTATAAACGTCTATGGCTTCAGCTGATTGTGAAACTTCTATTCCTAATCCTTGTTTTCCAAATTTACCTCCTTTTGAAACAATCACGATAGCTCCGTTGGCACCACGAGAACCGTAAAGTGCGGTTGCTGCTGCACCTTTTAATACCGTTACACTTTCATAATCCGCAGGATTTAAGTTCTTCAACTGCGATCCCCAGTCTGTTCCGGATAGAGCACCTGTGATGGGTTCTTGAATGATCATACCGTCCACGACGAAGATTGGAGAGTTGTTTTTATCCAAAGACTTTGCACCACGAATAGTAATGGACGAACTTGACGTTAGCCCCGATGCTCCTCCTAGATTAATATTTACTCCCGCAACTTTACCTTGTAACGCGTTAACCGGATTTATAACACTTGCCCGTTCAATCTCAGATGTTGAAACTCTCGTTGTTGCATATCCTACAGATCGTGCTTGTTTGGTTACACCTAAAGCTGTTACCACTACTTCTCCCAGCATTTCGCTGTCTTCCGCCATAACAACATTTATGGTTAACCTCCCATTTACGGGAATAATTTGGGTTTTCATCCCAACATAACTAAACACCAAATTAGCGTTGTTTTGCACATTTGGTAACGTGTAATTTCCGTCAATATCCGTCACAGTTCCATGGGTTGGGTTTCCTTCAACAACAATGGTTGCCCCGATAATGGGTTCATTGTTTGTGTCGGTAACAGTGCCTCGAACAGTTACGTTCTGTGCGGAAAGAGCAAAAACTGATACGAACATGATGAACGTAAACAGTACTTTAAATGCAAAAAGATGTTTTCTTTTCATTCTCTCTTGTTTTTAAATTAATGATTTTTAGTTAATTATAAAAAGTAATTAGTACAACTATCTTTCAATGCTGAACTATGCTGTATTTTTATGGCACAAAGATATGTTATTTTGTTATAATATAATAATTTTTTAACAGAAAAATCTTATTTTAACACTTTTATTTATAATTTTTACGATTGTTTTTAAAGTTTATCATGATTGTGTGGTTCTTTTGTAAGCAAAAATAAAAAGCGGGAACATTGTTATCCCGCATTATTCATCGCAATAAAACCAAAAGCGTGAATAACGCGGGATAAATTACTTACAATCCTTTCTCCGATAAATACCTCTCGGCATCTATAGCAGCACGACAGCCCATTCCGGCAGCAGTAATTGCCTGACGGTAATGTGGATCGGCAACGTCGCCTGCGGCGAAAACACCTTCGATATTGGTTTTCGAGGTGGGATTATCTATTTTAATGTATCCCACGTCATCGAGTTCCAGATAATCCTTGAAAATATCGGTGTTTGGAGTGTGGCCAATGGCCAGAAAAAATCCGTCGATAGCCAGATCAACTTTTTCTTCATCCGGCTCACCCATGCGCTTAACTAGGTGTACGCCTTCAACTCCGTTTTCACCGAATAAGCCTACTGCATTATGTTCGAAAAGAATTTCAATTTTCGGATTGCTCATCACGCGTTCCTGCATAATTTGCGATGCGCGTAAATAGTTTTTGCGTACAATCATATATACTTTATCGGCCAGTCCCGCCAAGTAGGTAGCTTCCTCGCAAGCGGTATCTCCGCCGCCTACAACGGCAACCTTTTTTTTGCGATAAAAGAATCCATCGCAGGTAGCGCATGCCGAAACGCCTTGTCCCGCGTATTTAGTTTCGTCGGGTAATCCCAAATATTTCGCCGTCGCTCCTGTGGAAATAATCACAGTGTCGGCTTCAATAACATGTTCGTTATCGATGGTTACTTTTAACGGGCGAACTGAAAAATCCACAGCCGTTGCTCTTCCCGAATAGACTTCGGTTCCATAACGTTCTGCTTGTTTTTTTAGGTCTTCCATCATTTCCGGTCCGGTAATTCCTTCGGGATAGCCGGGGAAGTTTTCAACTTCGGTAGTGGTAGTTAATTGGCCTCCGGGCTGCAATCCTTCAAACAAAACGGGTTCAAGATTGGCGCGCGAAGCATAGATAGCTGCAGTATATCCTGCCGGGCCTGATCCGATAATCAGGCATCTTACTTTATTTCTCATAAATTATAATAATGTGTTTGTGAATTATTGATTCAAAGGTACGATTTTTCTGTTGACTGTGAAAAAGATATTGGGAATTTCTATTTGGGATAGATTGGGGGTGATGGAAAGAGTTTCGAGTTCCGGGTTACGAGGTGCGGGCATGGGGTTGCGAGTTCTGAGTTTCGGGTTTTGAGTTGGGAGAACAAAAATTCAAGTAAATCTAACGTCTTTGTTCTTTGCTCTTTGACAATCCCCCATCGATTTATCTTAAATCCACAACTTCCACTTTTGGAAATTTGTTTTTATCGAAAGTAAAATCGGTATCGGGGAAATTATGATTGGCATTGTAATCGCTGATATCGATTTTATTTTTTATACCGTTTTTCATTGTGATATTCACTTGTAAGACAGTATTTGTTTTTTTATCGATGGCTACCGATATGTTTTTAAAATCGCTTTTGCTCATCGTAGGAGTCATATCGATTACGAATACACTTTTGCCGTTTATGGTTTTGGTTACCGGATTTTTGAGCGAATATCCGGTTTTGTACATACTCAATAGCGCTAACGGACTGATGGAAGCTATTTCTTCACTCGAAGGATTGCTGATGTTCACTTCGTTCAGGTCTTTCATCAAAACCCACTGCGTTTTTCCGTCGAACCAGGTGTCGATGGTTGGCATTTCTATCTTGAACTTATTGCCTTTTACTAATGCGGTCCCTTTCTGGGTCTGGTGTGCCGTTCCGTTTTCATCGGTGGTGGCAACGTTGAACGACATCTTAATGCCCTTCGAATTTTCATAAGCGCTGAAAGCTTTGTCCAAAATATTTTTAGCACTCGATGAGCTTTGAGCAAAAGAAAATACTGCAATTAATAAAGCGGCTAATGTGAATATATATTTTTTCATAATGTTGTCTTTTTAATGGGTTTGTAATAAATAGACGAAGAAGTTGGTTTAAAGTTTAAAGTTTCGAATTACGAGTTTCGGGTTCCGTGAACGGGCAGTTTGTTCAATATTGATATTAACACTTGTGAATAGTATGGTTAGGCGAAGAAATAATAATTCGACACGATTCATAACTCGAAATGCGTACCTCGCACCCTTTCATCTAAGTGAATCCAACAACTTTTCCAATGAATATTCGTCTGAAATATACACGTCGCGTGGCTTACTCCCTTGCGATGGTCCTACAATCCCAACACGTTCGATTTGATCCATTAATCTTCCAGCACGATTATAGCCAATAGAAAACTTTCGTTGAATAAGCGAAGTTGAGCCTTGCTGATGAATTACAATAAGTCTGGCGGCATCTTCAAACAGTGGGTCACGTTCGTTTGAATCTGTTAGATTAATTTTGTCGTCACTCTCGGCAGACAATACCTCGGGAAGGGGATGTGCAGATTCATAGCCGCGCTGTTTACCGATATATTGAGAAATTTCTTCGATTTCGGGCGTATCCACAAACGCACATTGGATACGGATAAGGTTACTGCCTTGCGAAAAGAGCATATCGCCTCGACCGATGAGTTGGTTAGCGCCGGTGGCATCGAGAATGGTTCTTGAATCGATTTGCGATGTTACGCGGAAAGCCATTCGGGCAGGGAAGTTGGCCTTGATGGTTCCGGTAATGATATTGGTTGTAGGCCGTTGCGTGGCAATAACCATGTGCATACCCACAGCGCGGGCTTTTTGCGCGATGCGCGCGATGGGCATTTCTATTTCTTTTCCTGCCGTCATTATCAAATCGCCAAACTCATCGATAACCACCACGATGTACGGCAAGTAACGATGTCCGTTTTTGGGATTTAGACGACGTTTAATGAATCTTTCGTTGTATTCTTTTATAGCTCTCACTTTTGCACGCATCAACAACTCATACCGGTCATCCATTTCCTTGGTGAGCGAATTGAGCGTTTGCGTAACTTTGGTAACGTCGGTTATAATGGCTTTTTCTTCATCGGGAAGTTTAGCTAAATAGTGCTTTTCGATAGTGGAGTAGATGTTAAATTCCACCATTTTGGGGTCGATAAGTACCATTTTCATTTCCGACGGGTGTTTTTTGTAGAGCAACGACGTAATTATCGCGTTCAGCCCCACCGATTTCCCTTGGCCGGTTGCGCCGGCAACCAGCAAGTGCGGCATTTTTGCCAGATCGAAAATAAAAACTTCGTTCGTAATGGTTTTTCCGAGTGCGACCGGTAAATCGTACGTACACTCCTGAAATTTCACCGAAGCAATCACCGATTGCATGGACACAATTTGCGGGTCTTTGTTAGGTACTTCTATACCGATTGTTCCTTTACCCGGCATAGGGGCAATGATACGTATTCCCAATGCCGAAAGGCTTAGAGCAATATCGTCTTCCAGATTTCTTATTCGCGAAATTCTGACGCCTGCCTGGGGCACGATTTCATATAGAGTAATTGTGGGTCCTACCGTAGCTTTTATCGATGTGATTTCTATCCCGTAATTACGCAGTGTGCTGATAATTTTATCTTTATTTTCATTTTGCTCCTGCATATCCACAATTTTATTGCCGGTGTTGTAAACCTTCAATAAATCCATGGTGGGAAACATAAATGAAGATAAATCCTTTTTGGGATCGTAATCTTCCAGAATTTCCACTTCTGTTTCCGTTTCTTCGTTGGCGTCGGTTACAGGAACTGAGGAAGTTTTGTCGTTGGATTTGTTTTTTACAACCTGTACCTCTTCGTCTTTGGGAACAAAAACCTCAAAATCATCGGTTGCAAGCTCTTTTTTTCTAAAGGGCGATTGTCCGGTAGGTGAGATGGAAACAGGTGTACCAATAGGTATCGGTTCTTTGTTTTGTGAGATAATATCCGGTTCAATTTCCGTTTCAGGTTTGTCTTTCTTTTTGAAAGCGAAGAGTTTTTTCCAGATGCTTGGCTTAGGTTCTTCTTCGGGTTCATTCGATTTATCAAATTCAAGTTTTATCGGGGTTTCGCTTTCTTTGCTTACGCCAAAAACTGGTTTGTTGTTGATGAGTGTTTCTTGAATCTTGTGCATCGAACTTCGTCGGAAGATAACAATGATGATAAGCAGAAACAAGAGTACGAGCAAAATCATTCCGGGCACACCGATGCTGCTTTCCAAAATGCGTTCGATCTGACTTCCGTGAGCTCCTCCCCAATTAACATGGCTTTTGGGGAACAATCGTCCGAAAATGAAAGCGCTGGTAATGGAGCCGCTAATCAATCCGAAAGCAGTGATAAGAAGCGCTTTTATGAAACTGAAATCGGAAACCTTCATCATTCTTAATCCTAAATAAATGATGAAAAAAGGGATGAGCATCGAAAATATACCAAACCATTTGTTTACGAGCGTTTCAGCTAAGAATGCACCGCCGGTGCTTGTCCAGTTATCAACTTCCAGTTGTTTATCCTGAGTCAGTTCCCAGAAAGATTTGTTAAGGACTTTGCTTTGGTCTGCCGCACCGGTAAAAAAGAAAGAGATTATTGCCAATAACGTGAAGATCCCCAAAAAAGCAACGAGAACACCGAAAATGAAATGTACTCTTTCATTTTTTAAAAAATTAATGACGACGGTTCTCCGCTTTTTCGCAGTAGAAGTTGTTGATTTTTTCCTTTTTCGTTTTGTAGATTTTGCCATATATGAAATTTCTCATCAATTTATGATATGCTCGATGAAAAACAGAATTTGAATTGATAAATTTACCACAAAAGTAATAAAAAGAAACTAAGATTTAAAACCTTATGAGTTTTATATGTTCTGGTAGATTCAACTCACAAATGCAATTTTCTTTTCCAAAGATGCAAAAAATAAGAAGTTCACTGAATGACAATTTTGTGTGTACCTGAAAAGTGAAAAGCCCGCGAATCACTTCGCAGACTTTTCTTGTTAACACAATCTTCATGAAACAAACTACACTATCGAGTTGATTGCAGATTCATAATCCGGCTCCTGTGCAATCTCAGGAACCAGCTCGTTATATACAACTTTCCCTTCGGGATTAATTACAACTACCGAACGAGCCAATAATCCGTGAAGAGGACCGTCGGTCATGAGTACTCCGTAATTGTCGGAGAATGAGCAATCGCGAAAAGTAGAAAGTGTAATCACGTTCTCTAATCCTTCTGCTGCGCAAAAACGGCCCGAAGCAAAGGGTAAGTCAGCCGAAATGCAGAGAACGACTGTATTTTTTAATGAACCGGCTTCTTTGTTAAATCTGCGAACAGACGCAGCGCATACGCCGGTATCTAAGCTTGGAAAAATATTTAAAACTACGTTTTTACCTTTTAAATCGGATAATTTCAATTCCGAAAGATCTGTTTTTACCAACGAGAAATCGGGAGCCTGTGTGCCCACCTCGGGTAAATTGCCTCCCGTGTTAACGGGATTACCTTTAAATGTGATTTTTGCCATATTAATTAATTTATTGTTTTGTTGGCTTATTTAAACTGTTTCTTAATAACACCCATAATTATATTTCAAAAACTATAACAAGTAGATTGTTGAAAAGTTCAGGAAAAACTGATTTTTAACGTTCCGTTGAATTATTTTTATGAATATCCACAAAGTTTTATAAAAGCTAAAAGAAATGCAACGGAACTACGTATAACAGGTGTTGGACTACTATACTTTTATAGGACATAAGATGTTAGGCATTAGATATTATGCGCTGATTATTATTTATTTGTGCTTGCTTCTTTATGAGTATAGTATAATCCCTTTTTTGTGTGCATCAGCAAATTTAATCAGCGTGTATCAGTGTGAAAAAGTGATTGGGTAAATATGGCGGATATTTATTTTAATTGACTATCCGCAAAACTTCCTAATCAATTCTCGTCAAAACGAGCGAACAAGTTCGAGCGGCCACGTCCCTTTAGGGCGTGGATGAATAGTTGGAAATTCAATCGGCTTTAGCCGAAATTTAAATAATCTTGGGCTAAAGCCCGCTTTTAGTGGCGGTTTACCCACGAGTTAAAACTCGTGGTAATTGATAAATGTTTTTAGGACACATTGCGGATAATCATATTATTTTATTTTCCTAATTCTTCTTTCAAATACTTAGCAGTATAACTGTTTTCGTTAAAAATAATCTCTTCAGGTAATCCCGCAACTAACACATTTCCCCCTTTTTCTCCGCCTTCGGGACCTAAGTCGATGATATAATCAGCAGACTTGATGATGTCGAGATTGTGCTCAATAACAATCACGGTGTTTCCTTTATCTACCAACTTGTTGAGTACGCCCAACAAAACGCGAATATCTTCGAAGTGCAATCCTGTTGTTGGTTCATCGAGAACGTAAAGTGTATTTCCCGTATCGATTCGGGCAAGTTCGGTAGCGAGTTTTACACGCTGGCTCTCGCCACCCGATAACGTAGTTGACGATTGTCCTAACTTTATATATCCCAGTCCGACTTCTTGCAACACCTTTATTTTATGTAAAATGTTCGGCACGTTTTCGAAAAAATCCACAGCTTCGTTAATCGACATATTCAGCACGTCGGCAATGGATTTTCCTTTGAATCGCACTTCCAGCGTTTCACGGTTGTATCTTTTGCCATGGCATTCTTCGCACAGGACCATTACATCGGGCAGGAAGTTCATTTCCAATGTCTTGTATCCATTTCCGCCGCAGGTTTCGCATCGTCCGCCTTTCACGTTAAACGAGAAGCGACCGGGTTTATATCCGCGGATTTTTGCCTCCGGCATTCCCGAAAACAGGTTTCGAATATCGCTGAAAACACCCGTGTAAGTGGCCGGATTAGAACGCGGCGTACGCCCTATGGGCGACTGGTCAACGCTCACCACTTTATCTACATTTTTTATGCCGTGTACTTCTTTGTACGGCATTGGGTCTTTGAGAGACCGATAGAATTTCTGGCTCAAAATGGGTTGTAGCGTTTCGTTAATGAGTGTGGATTTTCCGCTCCCCGATACGCCTGTAACGCAAATAAATGTTCCTAACGGAAATGTAACGGAAATATTTTTTAAATTGTTGCCCGTTGCTCCTTCTACAATCAGCGTTTTGCCGTTTCCTTTGCGGCGTTTTTCGGGGATTTTTATTTCAATTTTTCCGTTCAGATAATTGGATGTGAGTGTGTTTTTTTTGAGCATTTCATCGGGAGTGCCTTCGAAAACCACTTCGCCGCCTTTTTGTCCGGCAAACGGCCCCATATCCACCACATAATCCGATGCAAGCATCATATTCTTGTCGTGTTCCACCACCACTACCGAATTTCCTGAATCGCGCAGTTTTTTCAGCGAATCTATCAGTCGGTGATTATCGCGCTGATGCAATCCGATACTCGGTTCATCCAGAATGTACAACACATTTACCAATTGCGAACCGATTTGCGTAGCAAGCCTTATACGCTGGTTTTCACCCCCCGAAAGCGATGCTGATGCACGGGAGAGGGAAAGATAGCCCAGACCGACATCAATGAGAAAACGCAATCGGGAAAGAATTTCCTTTTTGATTTCTTCAGCAATCAATCGCTGTTTTTCCGAGACGTGGTCTTCGGCATCCACAATCCAGTTGTAAAGTTGCTGAATATCCATTTGCGCCAGTTCGGCAATGTTCTTATCGTTTATTTTGAAGTGCAACGCCTCACGATTAATTCGTTGTCCGTTGCATTCAGGGCAAACCGAAGTGGAAATAAATTGTCCCGCCCATTTTTGCGCCGTTGCCGATGCGTCATCGTCCTGTTGCATATCAATGTACTTGGCAATACCTTCGTAACTGACCATGTAATTGGAATTTCCTAACGATTCGTTTTTAATTTTCAATCGTTCGTTGGTGCCGTAAATTATTTCATCAATGGCGTCTTGCGGAATGTCTTTTATGGGTGTTTGTAGCGTTACGCCGTATTTTTCACAAATGGCAGCTATTTGCCAGAAAAACAGGTTGCCTTTTTCTTTCCCCAGCGGCACGATACCTCCTTTGGAAATGCTTATTGACGGGTCGGGAATGATTTTATCCGTATCGATGGAATCGACGGTTCCAATGCCTTTACATTTTGGACATGCGCCTAACGGCGAGTTAAACGAAAAATTGTGCGGGGCAGGTTCGTTGTACGATAATCCGGTAGTGGGACACATCAGTTCGCGACTGTAATGGCGGACTTCGTCGGAATCTACATCCTGGATGAGGATTAGTCCCGAACCTTGTTTCATGGCCGTTCTAACACTCGATTTCAGTTTGTCTTCGAATTTGTTGGAAACGTTTAATTTATCCACCAGCACTTCGATACTGTGATTTTTGTATCGGTCCACTTTCATCCCCGGCAGAATTTCGCGAATTTCTCCGTCCACGCGAACGCTTAAAAATCCTTTTTTCCGGATTTGCTCGAACAATTCCTTGTAATGTCCCTTTCTGTTTCTGACAACAGGAGCGAGGATATAGATTTTTTTACCGATGTATCGGGTTAAAATCAATTCCAAAATTTGTTCTTCGGTATATTTTATCATTTTCTCGCCCGTAATATACGAGAACGCTTCTCCGGCACGTGCGTAAAGCAGGCGTAGAAAGTCGTAGATTTCGGTGGTTGTGCCTACGGTAGAGCGTGGATTTTTATTGGTGGTTTTTTGCTCGATGGAAATAACGGGGCTTAATCCGGTTATTTTATCCACATCGGGACGTTCCATTTTGCTCAAAAAACCACGGGCGTAAGCCGAAAATGTTTCGATATAACGCCGCTGTCCTTCGGCAAAAACGGTGTCGAAAGCAAGGGACGATTTTCCGCTTCCGCTCAATCCGGTAATCACCGTGAGCGAATCGCGCGGAATGGTTACGTCTATATTTTTGAGGTTGTGCACGCGAGCGCCGTACACATTTATAACTTCTGTATCTTTGGTCATTTTATCGGAAATGCAAACCCACAAAGGTAGTAAAAAAATACGATTTGGAGAAGAGAGAATAATGGCAAAACGGGAATGTAGATTCAACTCACAAATGCAATTTTCTTTTCCAAAGATGCAAAAAATAATTGAGCTGGTGTTTTATATTTCAA
>MVZJ01000019.1 GCA_002069095.1 Bacteroidetes bacterium ADurb.BinA174
CAGGAACGGCTATGCGGTTTCTTACTGCATTTCTTGCAGGAATGGACGGAGAATGGATTCTGAAAGGTTCGAAACGAATGCACGAGCGTCCCATTTATCCGCTTGTGAATACATTGAAAGCGCTGGATGCCGATATCGAATATCTGGAAAATGAAGGTTATCCACCGCTGAAAATCAAAGGAAAAAGGTTAAAAGGCGGTGAAGTTTACGTTTCGGGAAACATCAGTTCGCAATTTATATCGGGACTTATGATGGTTGCTCCTACTATGGAAAACGGATTGATAATCAACATTAAAACCGAAGTTATTTCGAAACCCTATCTAAACCTGACCATACAATTGATGGAAGAATACGGCGTGCACGTTAAGTGGGAAGGCAATAAAATAGTCATCAAACCGCAGGATTACAAGCCGAAAACTTTCAAGATTGAATCCGATTGGACGGCGGCATCTTATTGGTACGAAATGGCGGCACTATGCTCCGGTGCGGAAGTAACTTTACTGGGATTACAGAAAAACAGCTATCAGGGCGACTCAAATTTAACCAGCCTTTTTAACGACTTGGGTGTAACTACAGAATTCATTCCCGAGGGTGTAGTGATTAAAAAAGCGAGAAAACCCAACAAAAAATTTTTCCATAATTTCGTAGGTGAACCCGATTTAGCGCAAACTTTTGCCGCTACCTGTTGTTTTTTAAATGTGCCATTTATCTTTTCGGGCGTTCAAAGTCTAAGAATTAAGGAAACGGATCGGATTGAAGCATTGAAAACCGAATTAAAAAAATTGGGATTCGTTTTGCGCGAAACCGACAGCGAAATGTTGGAATGGGACGGAGAACGCTGCTTTCCAGAAGAAAATGCGGCAATCGACACTTACGACGACCACCGTATGGCAATGTCGCTGGCGCCGGCAGCCATTCCATTTAAATCCATATTAATAAACGACCCACACGTGGTGAGCAAATCGTATCCCAATTTTTGGGAAGATTTAAAGAAAGCGGGATTTTCAATATCCCAAATCCCAAATCCCAAATCCCAAATCGTATGACAAGTTTATTTATATTACTCGGAATTATTTTGTTTTTTGTTGTAGCATTGTACATTTCCAATGCCATTCAACGAAAAAAAGGAAACACAAAACAACGCGAAACCCCTTGTCCCGCAATCGATGTGCGAACCAAGCAGGAGCGTGCAAGAGACAATTCAGGTTGCTGCGGGGCACACGAAATTTGCGAAAAAGACAGCCTCATTGCTGCTTTTAAGGAAGAACCTGAATATTTTGATGACGAAGAACTCGACCGTTTTCAGAATCGAGATTCCGACAGTTACACCGATGAGGAAGTGGATAAGTTTCGTGAAGTATTCTACTCAGTACTCGATGAAGAAAAGCCGCAATGGATGCGTAGTCTGCAACTTCGCGAGATAGCTGTTCCCGACCAAATGAAAGACGAAATCGTACTTTTTGTCAGTGATTTACGCGAAGCTAAAAAGCATGTCTAACATTTTGGATTTACCCCCCCACGAGGGAGGGAATTTCTATGCGCGGGACAGAGGTTGTGTTTAGTGACCCGTACCTCGACCTCGTAACTCATAACAAATGAATATTATAGAACTTTTAAACTACGCTTTCTTCCGCAATGCGTTAATAGGAAGTCTTTTCGCGAGTATTGCCTGCGGCATTATAGGCACGTATGTGGTTACGCGCCGATTGGTTTTTATTAGCGGCGGAATCACTCACGCATCGTTTGGCGGATTGGGTATCGGTTTTTATTTCGGGTTAAATCCCATCTTTTCGGCAATGGTTTTTTCGGTATTTTCGGCTTTTGGGATTCAGTGGTTATCAAAAAAACAAGGTGTGCGCGAAGATTCCGCTATTGCCGTTTTCTGGTCGTTGGGAATGGCTATTGGAATTATGCTTACGTTTCTTACACCGGGCTATGCACCCAACTTATCGGAATATCTTTTCGGGAATATCCTTACCATCACGCGAACAGACATTGTTTCGCTAATTATACTTTCTTCCATACTTTTTGTTTTTTTTGTCGTTAACTATCATGCCATTGTATCGGTTTCGTTCGATACGCAATTCGCTCAAACCCGAAGGGTAAATACTCAGTTCATAGAATATGCAATGATGCTTTTCGTTGCAGTTACCATTGTGCTGAGCATTCGTTTGGTAGGGATTGTGCTGTTGATGTCGCTTATTACCGTTCCCCAGATGACGGCCAACCTTTTTACCGTGAAATATTCCCAAATCATTTCCCTTTCCGTAGGAATTAGTTTTGTAGCGTGCGTTGTGGGGTTATTGTTGTCGTATTACCTGAATGTGCCGTCGGGAGCATTTATTATTTTCGTGCTGATTGTGATGTTTTTTGTGGGGAAGGCGATAAAGACTATTTTTAGAAAAAATGAATAAAAAACCAATTATTATCGGCATCGGTGAACTTTTGTGGGATATGCTTCCGACAGGAAAGAAAGTGGGTGGCGCACCGGTGAACTTTGTTTATCACGCTTCCCGATCGGGTGCGGAAAGTTATGCCATCAGTGCGGTAGGAAAAGATTCTTTGGGTAATGAAATAATGCAGGAAATCGATAAAGTCGGGATAAGTTATGTTATCGAAAAAACGGATTATCCTACAGGTACCGTGCTTGTTCAGCTAAATAACGGTATTCCAAGCTATACGATCATAGAAGGTGTTGCCTGGGATTATATTCCGTTAACGGAGAAAATGCGAGAGCTCGCTCAAAAAGCCGATGCAATTTGCTTTGGTACATTAGCCCAGCGTTCAGAAGTATCGCGAAATACCATTCAAGCCATTCTTTCTCTTGTTCCCGAACAGTCTTATCGCATTTTGGACATTAACATCAGACAGCATTATTACTCAAAAGAGATCATAACGGAATCCTTACGAAGTTGTAACGTCTTCAAAATAAACGATGATGAATTGAGCCTGTTAAAAAAAATGTATAAAAAACAGCATCTTATCGATGAAGAAGTTTGTCGCTGCTTTTTAAAGGAATTTAATCTTAAGTTTTTAATCCTTACCGCCGGAGCCGATTATAGTCGTATTCTCACTCCCGATGATTCATCGTACATTAAAACTCCAAAAGTGAAAGTGGTGGATACCGTTGGAGCAGGCGACTCGTTTACCGGCGCTTTCATATCATCGATTCTCGATGGAAAATCACTTTCCGAAGCACATCAGACAGCAGTAGATAGAGCGGCCTACGTGTGTACGAAAGCCGGAGCTTGGGTCTGAATCTATTCGCTTTCTTCCTGTAAATCTTTCAATTCTCGAATATTCCTGCGCAGATTCGAAAAGTTTCGGTGCATCCTAATATATCCAAACACAAAAGCAATCGTACACGCAACAATAAATGCAACCAAAGTGAATATTTTAAAATCACTGACACTTGTAATAATAAATATCATAAATCCAATTATAGGAATTGCAAGTAAATTTTCACGTTGCTTTCGCAATTGCAAATTCTCTACCTTTTCTAACAGTTTGGACGTTGATAATGAGTAGATATTATACGATTTCATTTCTTTTCTTTCCAGAAGTGACAGAACTATCAAAACAAGCATTATTGAAAAGTAAGAAACAGCTTGCCAAACATAGCCTTGTAAAAACCATTGAATAGTGAAAAACAGTGTAATCGCAATCCCTGCGATAAGCGAAAATCTGCTCTTTTTTCGCCACGCTTCAAATGTTGTCTGAATCTTTTCCATCGTAATTTTTTTTATTTGTTCTTTTTGAATAATTTGCGTTTTTTGTAAGCTCTCATCGAGAACTTGCCAATTTTTTTTCAATGCATCTAAATCTGCCATATTCCCGATAATTTATTGATTAGACATTTCTTTCAGTTTTGTTTTGATACGGTTGAGTTTTACGCCCACGTTTCCACGCGTAATTCCAACAATTTCGCCGATTTCATCGTAGGTTTTTTCCTCCAGATAAAGTAAAACAATTGCTTTTTCTATTTTGGATAATTGATTGATTAATCGGTATAACTCCCTTAGTTGCTCGATGTCGGTTTCGTCATCTGTAATACTCTCCAAATTTACAGTCAGCGGCACAAGCGATGGTTTTCTGATCTTTTGTCGGATGTAACTCACACACGTGTTCAGTCCGATGCGGTAAATCCAAGTTGAATATTTGGCTTCGCCTTTAAAAGCATCGTGAGAACGCCACAGATTAATTAAAATTTCCTGATACAAATCGTTCAGTTCATCTTTATCGGCATACATATAGCAAATTTTATATATCAGCCGGCTATGCTGCTCTATAAGATTAATAAATTCCTTTTCTGTTTCTTTCGATGCCATTTTAACTGCTCTTTCTGTTCTATTTGTCGCACAAAAGTTGAAATAGTTACAAAGGTTGTGCAATAAATAATAAAAACCGTTTTTTTCAGTTATAATTTAGAATGATGGCTGATGTGTTTCAGTCTAAAAGTCTATTATCTATCCTTCTTTGTCCTTGGCTTTTTGTTCTCAATATGCACGCACACTCAAAACATATTATAGCAGCGATATTTCTCATCCTTTTATGCGCGGGGTGTTCCACCAAAAAGAATACTCCCGCCACGCGTGTCTATCACGAACTTACCACACGATACAACATATATTTCAATGCCGAAGAAGCCTACAATGAAACTTTAAAATCGATTATAGAAAACCATAACGACAATTATTACGAATTGCTTCCGATGTATCCAAACAGTTCGGATGTCAACGATACTATTGTTAAACAACCGGGCGGCCCTTTCGACAGGGTTGTCGAAAAAATGACTATCGCCATCCAGGAACATTCCATCGCCGCGAAACCCCGTCGCGATCCGTCTCATCCTAACACACAAGAATATCGCGACTGGCTTCGCCAAAATGAATTTAATCCGTTTATCGACCGGGCGTGGCTGTTGATGGGGAAAGCGCACGTACAGAACCAAGATTACACCGAAGCGATTTCAGTTTTTTCGCAAACAGCACGGCTTTTTAATTACGATATCGACGTGGTTTCCGAAGCGCAAATCTGGATGATGCGCGCTTATGCCGAAATGGGTTGGTTTTCCGATGCCGAAAGCCTTGCATCAACGTTGCAGGTGAGAAAACTACCCAAGAACCTGCACGATGATTTCATCGAATTTTATGCATTTTTGTTGCTTCGTAAAAGAAATTATCGCGAGGCAATTTCTTTTCTTTCTCAAACCATCGGGAACGAAAAAAACGAAATTCAAAAAAGGCGACTGCTGTTTCTACTCGGACAACTATACGCCAATTTGGGCGAGCGCGAAAATGCATATAAAACTTATAACCGAATAAAAGGCTTAAGTACTCCCTACGAAGTAGAGTTCAATGCGTTGATGGCACAATCGCAGGTGATAACGGGAAGTGTGGAAATTATCAATAACCTGCAAAAGATGGCAAAAAGCAGGAAAAACATTGAGTATCTCGACCGGATTTACACAGCCATCGGCAACATTTATTTTTCACAGTATAATGTCGATAAAGCTGAGGAAAATTATTTGCTGGCAGAGAAAAAAAGCACCCGAAACGGGATTGATAAAGCGTTGGCTCAAGTGGCGCTCGGCGACATTTACTTTGACCGAAAAGAGTTTATAAAAGCCGAGCCGCGATATTCCGATGCATCGGTGATTTTACCCAAAACCAACGAAAATTATTCCAAAGTAGAATTCCGGGCAAGTGCTTTAAAGGAATTGACGCCACACCTTTCCGCCATTGCCCGGCAAGATAGTTTGCAACATTTGGCACAGCTTCCCCAAGCGGAACAACTGAAAATCATCAATGCTCACATTGCCGAACTTCGAAAAAGTGAGCAGAACAAGAACAGGGATAATTATTTGACAGAACAGCAATTTCGTATGTCTGATATTAGTAGTCAACAACTACCGGTAACCGAAGCGGCTACTACATTGGCAAACCGGAGAACGGAAACGGTGTTTTATTTCTACAATCCACAACTTGTTTCGCAAGGTAAAAGCGAGTTTCTTCGTCGTTGGGGAAACCGTTCGCTTGTCGATAACTGGCGATTACAAGGCATCGGAACTTCCGACACCCTCTCGTTCCCTCACTCCCTCGCCCAGTCGCCCAGTCACCCTATCTCCCCCTCAACAGGTCGCGAAGTCGCGCTCACTCCTTATTCTCCCGAATATTATTTGCAGCAGCTTCCTATTTCGTCAGAAGCCAAAGCAGAGTCGGACAATATTATCGAAAACGGGCTTTACGAAGGTGGGAAAGCGGCCAAAGACCGGCTCGAAGACTTCGATTTTGCCACTGGATTGTTTGAACGCCATTTAAAAGACTTCCCCAAAAGCAGTCAACGAAAAGATGTTTATTATCAACTTTATCTGCTGAATCTGCAAGCCGGAAACTGCTCATTGGTACAGAATTATAAATCGAAAATCATCTCTGAATTCCCGGAAAGTGAATATGCCGCTTCGATGTCCAATCCCGATTATGAGCGCATTATCCGAAACTTTGCACAATTGCAGGATTCCCTTTATCAAAAAACATATCAGGCGTATCAACAGGGTGAGGTGGAAGAAGTCCATCGAAATTATGAGCAGGCTCTTAAGTTGTTCTCGAATGGCGATTTAATGCCAAAGTTCAAGCTTCTGCATTCACTTTCTTTCGCACAAAAAGGTGATGCGAATAATTTGGAAAAATCATTGAAAGAGTTGGCGGAAAAACATCCCGAAAGCAAAGAAAATAAATTTGGGCAAAACATTTTGGCGAGTTTATCGGAAGGAAAAATCCTTGCTGCCAATGCATCCGCTGTTTCGGGGATTAATTGGCATACTCCAACACAGGATGCCGCTCCCGATACCCTCCGTTTCAGTGATGAAAAAAATACTGCATATTCTTATCTGTTACTGTTTTCAGCCAATACAACGAAGAAAAACGAATTGCTTTTTGCCGTTTCCGATTTCAATTTCTCTAATTTCCAAATCCGTACTTTTAACACGGCTTATATTCGCGTTTCATCCTATGAAGTGCTCAAAATAAATCCTTTCCGTTCGTTTGACGAAGCCAATAGATATGCCGAAATGATTGAATCCGACTCCGTTTTTAGGCAAAATATATCATCCGAAATTACACCTCTTATCATTTCCGACGAGAATCTGGAATTGTTGAACACCGGAAAATCCATTGCTGAATATATAGTCTTCCATAACACAGAGTTAACTAACATTCTGGCAGATTCCATTAAGACTATTATTCCAATAAAGGAAATGCAAGCGGTTGCAGAACCGGAAAAAATTGTACCTTTGGAACCGGAAAAAGTGGATGAACCCGTTGTCGTTCCACAACAACAAGCACCCAAACAGCCTGAACGATTTACTATTGAGCAACGTCAGGTTGAACTGGAAAGAAAAGCCGAAGAAGCGTTGCGGCAAACCGATAACATTTTATCAGAAAAAGATAGGGAAAGAATGTTGAAAGAGCGTGAAAAGGCTCGTAAGGAATTGGTTAAACAACGCGAACGTGAATTGAAACAAAGGGAAAAAGCCAGAAAGGAAGAACTTAAGCAACGTGAGCGGGAACGACAACAAAAAATGAAAGAACAGATCGGCGATGAGGAATTAAATAAGTAAAGTTGAAAAAAAATTATTCATCCAACTTGCCTGTAGTGGCGGCACAAAAACTCGAAATAGTACCACCTCCGTAACCCGCACCTCGTAACAAATAACTCGCAACACGAAAAAATGAAAATAGTATTCGCCACCAACAACCGTCATAAACTTGATGAAATTCAGAAAATAACCGAAGGGAAAATTGAAATTTTAAGCCTGTCGGACATCGATTGTTACGAAGAAATTCCCGAAACGGGAATAACTCTCGAAGAAAATGCGATGATGAAAGCGCAGTTTATAAAAGACAAGTTCGGTTTCGATTGCTTTGCCGATGATACCGGTTTAGAGGTTGACGCACTTGATGGCGCACCCGGTGTTTATTCCTCCCGATACGCCGGCGAAGCCTGTAATCCGCAAGATAATATGGAAAAAATGTTACGGGTGTTGGAAAGCAAAAAAAACAGAAAAGCACGTTTCAGAACCGTCATTGCTTTGTTGTTGAATGGACGGCAGTATTTCTTCGAAGGCGAAATCAACGGTGAAATTATCGAAGAAAAACGGGGAACGGCCGGATTCGGTTACGACCCTATTTTTCTTCCCGAAGGCTTCGACAAAACATTCGCCGAATTGGGAGATGAGGTGAAAAATAGTATCAGCCACCGGGCAATTGCTACGAGCAAGCTTATTGACTTTCTTTTATCGATTTAATTGATTATCTTTGAGAGTCAAACAATTTAAAACCAATAAAATATGTCAAATATTATTCGCACAGGCATTATCGGATACGGTTTATCCGGAAGAGTTTTCCACGCACCTTTTGTAGATGTGGTGGATGGTTATGAACTTACCAAAATCAGCACGACCAAGCCCGACAGGATAGAAATGATTAACAAAAGATATCCGTCAACAACTGTTGTGCCTGATGGACAAGATATTATCAATGATCCTGATATCGATTTGGTTATCGTAACGTCTCCCAACACCGACCATTTCCGTTGGGCAAAAGAAGCTTTGCTTGCCGGCAAGCACGCAATGGTTGAAAAACCGTTTACGGTAAATGTGGCTGAAGCCGATGAACTGATAGAATTATCAAAAAAGCAAGGGAAAATTCTCACCGTTTATCACAATCGCCGTTTTACCAGCGATACCAAAACGGTAAGAAAACTGCTCGACAGTGGATTACTTGGCGAAGTGCGCGACTACGAGTCGCATTTCGACCGTTACCGTTCAGAACCACGTCCGTTTGGAGCCTGGCGCGAAAAACCGCTTCCCGGTTCGGGGATATTTTACGATCTGGGCTCGCACCTGATAGACCAGGCGTTGTGGTTTTTCGGGATGCCGACAGCGGTAACGGCCGAAATAAATTCGCAACGCCCCTGGGCAAAAGCCGACGACCATTTCGATGTAAGGTTGCATTATCCTGCGTTTACCGCCACATTAAAATCAGGGATGCTTTGTAAAATTCCAGGGCCAACATTTATGATTCACGGTACAAACGGTTCATATGTGAAATATGGACTCGATGTTCAGGAAGCTACTCTCGATGGCGGAGCCATTCCCGAAGGGAAAAACTGGGGACGTGAGCCCGAAGAAATCTGGGGAACGATAAATGCCGAGTATAAAGGCGTCAAAATTCAGGGGAAACTCGAAAGTGAGCACGGTGATTATCGGGAATATTTTGTCAATCTTCGTGATGCGATTTGGGAAAAAACCGAAATTGCCGTGAAACCCGAAGAAGCGCGTAATGTGATGAAAATTATTGAGTTGGCGTTTCAAAGCAGTAAGGAGAGAAAGACGATAGAAGTGAGATAAATTTCCCGCAGGTATTTGCTTGTTTTGTAATACCTGCGGGAAAAAAGCTATTTTTCCGATGATTTGTTTTCGGAATTCTCGGTTTTTACCTCTTCCACTCCCATTTTTATTTTCGCGAAAGCAGCTTTTATCTTTTCGGGCGAAGTCTTGTCTTTGCGGTAAGTAACCTTTACCAGTCTGTTCGGTTGATCGAAGTCCAAGTCCGTGACACCTTTTTCAAAAGCGATGTTGTTGTTGATCTTTTTAACGCAATTATTGCAAAGATCTTCGTTTGTAACTACAAACTCAACCGTTTCCCGATTCTTTTGTGGCTTTTGTTTTTTTGTTTCCTGAGCGAAAACTACGCTCGAAATGCTTACGAAAGCAATTAAAGTTAAAACGATCTTTTTCATATTTCTTACAATTTTAAATTTAATGTTTTGTTTATTCTCTTAAGAGACTGATATTATATTGTAAATAAACCAATAAAATTATTTGAATGAAATAAGGTTTTTGTATTCGATATTTAAAAAGCCTGATTTCAAAATCCATAAACCTTAATTCCCGTCAGATACAATTAATACCTTGGAATGTTATATCTTAGCCCTACATAGATTTTCCGCCCGTGAACGGGTCCCCAAACCATGGTAGCATCAAAATTTTCGCTTCGCGGATTTTCTACGTCAATAATTGGATTTTGTTGACGGAAATCGAACAAGTTTTCTGCTCCCAGATAAATAGAGAAGTTTCTGAAAAACTTGGTTACTTGCACATTTACCACCCTAAACGGTTCAAAACGTTTTTGCCAAAGCGGATTCACGTCATCAGGTGTCGGCATTCGTCCGCCACCGTTGAACTGTCCCGTTAAATCGAATTGCCATTTACGCAACGGTGTTTGATACGATGCAGTTATCAATCCTTTATAGTCGTTCATCATCGGTTTGGAGAGAAAGCGGACTTCGCCTGTTTTTGGGTTTTTGTAGTCCGACATCGAACGCGTATAACGGTATGCCGCCGTAAACGTAAATCCTTCGAAAAACGGATAACTTACTTCTATTTGAGCGCTATTTGAGTATGACTTTCCAGCATCGAGATTATAAAAACTGATGCCGTGCGGGTCGCTGTCCATATCCACAACTACCTGATTTATAAACCTTGTATGATAATATTCACCTATAATGGTTAGTTGCTTATCATAAATGGGCACGTAGATTGTTGCATTAACGCCCGTATTCCAGGCTTCTTCCTGTTTTAGGTTTTCGGCAATGTTTATTTTTCGGGAGCTGGCAAGCAAAAAGTTGTTTTCGACAAGCACGTTGGCTGTGCGAAAACCTTTCCCGATGGAGCCGCGTAAATGCAACCATTCCGTCGGGTTATATTTCAAATGAAACCGGGGCGTAGCAAAAAAACCGTAAAGCGAACTGTAATCGGTTCTCAGTCCGATAAGCGCGATGAATTTGTCATCCAAATTAAACGTATATTGCGCAAATACTCCAGGAACGGCTTCGTGTCGTTTAGTTGGTGCATTTGCGAGTGTTTCATTAAACTCGTCATAATTCAAGCTTATACCGGTACTCAGGTTGTGCATTTTAGAAAAATCTTTTTCGTACAACAAACTTAGATATAGATTTTTTTGCGTAACGTCATAATTGGTTCTGTCGTATATCGATTTTTGGTTGTGAATTGATGCCGAACCGATTAAGGCGATACTTTCCGTCAGTTCATCGGCGCTTAAAACGTATGCTTGTTTGGTGTAAATTTCGCCCCGATTGGTTTTCAGTAAAATTCTATACGGATCGGCAATGTTGTTGTATCGGGTATCTTGTCCGCTTTCGCGGTTTTCATTGATATATTTAAAACCATACTGAGCCAGGTATTTTCCCACTTCATAATTCCATCGATTCAGTATGTTAAATTGTTTCAGTTTGGGATAATCGAGGAAGCCGTCGTTGTTTACATCATGCGATTTTGTGTCGTTAGAATAGTGGAGAAATAGTCCCGATTTCAATTTGTCGTTTAAATGGAAACCGGCATCGGAATTGACTTCCATACGCATGGCATCACTGGCAAACAGGTTGATTGAGAATTTGTCCATCGTTTCCGGCTTTCTGTACTCCACGTTAATTTGTCCGGCAAGCGCTTCGTAACCGTTTTTTACCGATGAAGTTCCTTTGGAAATATAAACGGCATCCATCCATGCTCCCGGAACATAATCCATCCCAAATGATGACGATACGCCACGAAAGTTGGGATAATTTTCAGTGAGCATTTGCACGTATGTTCCTGCCAATCCCAGCAATTTAACTTGCTTAGCGCCCGTTGTGGCGTCGCTGTAAGCAACATCTACAGAAGGATTGGTCTCGAAACTTTCGCCAAGATTACAACAAGCCGCACGACAAATTTCGGCATATGTTATTTTTTGTGTCTGTACAAATGCCGTACGTTGTGTAACTGTTCCGGTAGCACGTTTGCTTATAACCACTTCGTCGAGTACCTTTCTGTCCTCTTTCAGACTAACTCTTAGCTCCTCAGAGGCATCATCAATATGTAGCGATTGCGTTTCATAGCCCGTGTAAGCTATAATAAGATGCTCATGCTTTTGAGGTATTTCTATTTCGAAAAAACCTTCTGTGTTGGTAACAGTACCTTTTTTCGATTTTTCCCAATATATATGCGCCCCAATTATGGGTTGTTGCTGTTCGTCGAATACGTATCCGCGAATTTTTTCGGTTCCGAATACCGAAACGGTAATAAAAAATGTAATTAAAGTAATGATAATTTTCCTCATAAAATACTCATAATTTGACAGATAAATAATTTCAGTTCTTCTGATAGAAGAACACGTCAAATCAATTCATCTTTCTAAAAAAGGTGAATTGAAAAAGGGTTTTTATCTACTAAATTATAAGCTTGGTAAGTAAAGAGAAGTAATCGTCTTTGCTTAGATTGGGTGGTTTTTGGGAAGATTTGCCTGTAAACTCAGTTTGGTCATCTATGGACACAAGTTCGATTTGCCCGCTCAGAAAAAAAACCGAAAAGTCTAAATCCAAAATAACAGGCTGTAAATTAATATTTTTTGTTGATGACTGTGTCCATTTTACCGTAATGCGTTCTACGCCGCAGGCATCAGTAAAATCGTTCACACATTGTCCACACGCGTGATCATCGTAGTGCGTAATAAGTTCGCCAAAATGATGGTGGTGATGTATTTCGCAACATTTGTGCTCAGCAACAGCACTTATGCCTTCGGCACGGCAATCGTTGCAACAATAGAAATAGACATTTACTCCCGATCCACTATACATGATGAGTGTGGAAAGGAAAAGGGAAAGAAATATGTAAAAGCCTTTTCTCATTGGGGAACAAAGATATGGCAGATGGTTGAAAAACACACAAAATAAATGTTAAATAATTAAAATGTATTTTTAAGGGAATTCTATGCGTAAAAAGAAAAATATCTTCAAATCATTGTTTTATGATACACAAAATCATTACATTTGCAGTTCAAAAAAAATCAGGAAGAAAACGATATAAACTCTATGATAAGAATTACTTTTCCCGACAACTCGGTTAGGGAATACGAAAAAGGAATTACGGGTTTACAAATTGCCGAAAGCATCAGTTCGCGTTTGGCACAGGATGTGCTCGCTGTAAGTGTAAACGGCGAAACGTGGGATTTAACCCGTCCCATCAACGAAGATGCAACGATTAATTTACTAAAATGGGACGATGTCGAAGGCAAACATGCTTACTGGCATTCATCGGCACACCTGATGGCGGAGGCGTTACAGGAACTTTATCCGGGCATTAAATTCGGCATTGGGCCAGCAATTGAGAACGGATTTTACTATGATGTGGATCCGGGACAAGGCGTTTCCATTAAGGAATCCGATTTCCCCGCCATCGAAAAGAAAATGATGGAACTCGTTGCTGCCAAAGAAGAAATCAGACGAAAAAGCATATCAAAAACAGATGCTGTTAAAATGTTCTCCGAACGTGATGAACATTACAAAGTGGAACTCATCAATGAGTTGGAAGACGGAGCCATAACTACCTACACACAGGGAAGTTTCACCGATTTATGCCGCGGTCCGCACTTGCCCAATACTTCGTATATAAAATCGGTAAAAGTGTTGAGCGCTGCCGGAGCGTATTGGCGGGGCGACGAAAAACGCCCGCAGTTGACTCGTCTCTATGGAATTACGTTTCCAAAGAAGAAAATGCTCGATGAGTATCTCGAAATGATCGAAGAGGCCAAAAAGCGAGATCACCGTAAAATAGGCAAAGAACTCGAACTTTTCGCCTTTTCGCAAATTGTTGGAGCGGGACTTCCCTTATGGCTTCCCAAAGGAACTCAACTCCGGTTGAAATTGGAAGATTTTTTAAAAAAAATACAACAACAATTTGAGTACGAGCAGGTTATTACTCCTCATATCGGCGGAAAACAACTCTACGTTACATCTGGGCATTATGCTAAATACGGCAAAGATTCGTTCCAGCCTATTCACACGCCCGAAGAAAACGAAGAGTTCTTGTTGAAGCCCATGAACTGTCCACACCATTGCGAGATTTACAAAGCATATCCACGCTCATATAAAGATTTGCCCCTCCGTCTTGCCGAATTCGGCACGGTGTATCGCTATGAACAGAGTGGTGAGTTGCACGGACTTACGCGAGTTCGCGGTTTTACGCAGGATGACGCTCATATATTTTGCATGCCCGAACAGGTGAAAGACGAGTTTTTGAAAGTAATGGATATTATTTTCATCATTTTCAAAGCGCTTGATTTTAAAGATTTCGAGGCACAGATATCCTTACGTGATCCCGAAAATAAAGAAAAATACATCGGAACCGATGAAAATTGGGATAAAGCGGAACGTGCTATTGTTGAAGCTTGCGAAGAAAAAGGAATGAAAGCTCGGATTGAACTTGGCGAGGCCGCTTTTTACGGTCCGAAACTCGATTTTATGGTGAAAGACGCTCTTGGCCGTCGTTGGCAATTGGGAACCATTCAGGTGGATTACAACCTTCCCGACCGGTTTGAATTAGAATATACCGGAGCCGATAACCAAAAGCATCGTCCGGTAATGATTCACCGTGCACCGTTTGGTTCTATGGAGCGTTTTGTGGCTGTGCTTATTGAGCATACTGCCGGAAAATTCCCGTTATGGCTCACGCCAACACAAGTAGTAGTTCTGCCCGTAAGCGAGAAATTTAACGATTACGCCTATTCGGTGGCAAAAACACTGAAAATGCAGGATATTCGCGCCGAAGTGGATGACCGGAATGAAAAAATGGGGAGAAAAATCCGTGATAATGAACTCAAACGCACGCCTTATTTGTTGATAGTAGGAGAGAAAGAAGCAGAAAATGAAGAAGTTTCAATAAGAAAACAAGGTGGAATTGATCAAGGTTCAGAAAAATTAACTACTTTTGCAAACAGAATAAAACAAGAAGTGGAGGAAATGATGAATCCTTCGTTGGCCGTTAGCTATTAGCTGTTGGCCATTAGGAAGGAGGAGGATTTTTTATTTTTTGCTTCAGAATAAAAATATCCCCAATCTTTCATGACAAGATTTATCAGTTCAATAATAAATTAATATCCGAAAGCTGACAATCAATAACTAATTTTACTAATATTTATAAAGAAAGGAATAATATTATCTGAATGAGGAATAACTTTAGAGCAAAAGATCAACATCGGATCAACGAACGTATTCGTGTACCGGAAGTTCGCCTTGTGGGCGATAACGTAGAACAAGGAATTTATCCCATCAAAGAAGCTTTGCGAATTGCCGAAGAAAAAGAATTGGATCTTGTAGAAATTTCCCCAACGGCCGTTCCGCCTGTATGCCGGATAATCGATTATCAGAAATTTCTATACCAGCAAAAGAAAAAACAAAAAGAACAGAAAGCAAAAGCGGTTAAGATTGTGGTCAAGGAAATTCGTTTCGGTCCGCAAACCGATGATCACGATTATAATTTTAAACTGAAACATGCTAAAAGTTTTCTGGAAGAGGGCGCAAAAGTAAAAGCCTACGTATTCTTCCGTGGACGTTCTATTCTATTTAAGGAACAAGGCGAAGTGTTGTTGCTTCGTTTTGCCAACGATCTGGAAGATTACGCTCGGGTGGAGCAATTACCTGTGTTGGAAGGAAAAAGGATGATTATTATGTTAACGCCCAAGAAACAAGGGTCGGCTTCCAAAAAAGAGAAGTAGGAGAAGTAATTGTAAGGCCGTACGGTGTTGAATTATAACAGGCGAGGGAGGAACTTTTTAAGTTTCTTTCCTCGTTTTTTGTTTTGATATCCCTTGACAAGATTATCCCGCATTATTCACGCTTTTAACTTTATGTGGATGTAAGGCGTAAACTTCGCCTCGGTATATCGGTATAGTGAACTATTTCAAAAGGGTTGGAACGCAGCAGAGGCGTGAAGATAAAAGCGAACAATCCCAAAACAAGTGTCAAGTCAAGAGTTCCGAGTGTTGAGTTTCGAGTTTAAAAATCGCTTATTTACAGGGATTTACAAAATACGATATACGCATTTTATAATTGACACGACACAAGAAAGTTTGTAAAGGTTTTACTCATAAATAATCAACAGATAATCAATCAAGAAACCTTTTTATCTTTTATTGCGATGAATAATGCAGGTTATGTTACAGTTTATTAGATTGGGCTTGAAACCCATTTCTTAAATGCAACTCTTATGTCCATGTGTTCCGATAAATTTCCAAATGTTTGAGTCGGTTCAACCGAACGGATAATAATCCCATTCACTTTCCAATACTGAATTTCCCACGATTTGGAATGATTGGCTTTAAAGACAACGGTTTTCCCTTTCTCGATTTCGGATCGTGAATAAATTTTCGTGCCATCTGCCGTTGCTTCAAGCGTTCCTTCGCCTGAATCGACACCAAACATAATTACTACTTTTTCAGGTTCAGGCTCGGGAATATCGTTTTTACAGCAGGAAGATGCAGTAAATACGAAACCGGAAATAAACAATAGCGCTGTAAATAACCCGATAATTTGTTTCCGATTTTTCAATTTAGAGTTTAATGTTTTCATAGGGCGTTTATTTGATAATGAAACTTATGCTGTATATGTGTTTGTTTTAAATGTGTTGCTGCGGCTTTATTTGTTTATTTATCAGGGAAATACTGCACGGATAATAAAGTCATCCGATACAGGTCTTGTCATATCTTATCTGTAAATAAGATGGGAAAAATGAAAAAACGCTGCATAGATCAACATTAAAAAAGGTTAATTATGGATTATGAATTATTGAAGCATATCTTTGCTTTTCCTGACAAAAGATAAATTTTGTTTTTTTCTGAAAATTAAGCCTGGTTATGTTTTGATAATTAGATCAAAATAATTACCTTTGCAAACTTTTTCGTCCACGACGGATGAAATCGAAAATACATAATTAAAAAAGGACAGCAAAATGCCAAAAATGAAGACTAATTCCGGTGCCAAAAAGAGGTTTGCCCTTACCGGAACAGGAAAAATCAAGAGAAAGCATGCGTATAAAAGTCACATCTTAACGAAGAAGACCAAAAAGCAAAAGAGAAATCTCACGCAAACAGGACTTGTTCACAAGGCAGACGAAAACAGCGTAAAACATTTATTGGGATTGAAATAATCCTAAAAGCTTTCCAAAGTAAAGATTTATTAACCGGATGTATGCTCCAAAGATTCTCCACGAGAGAACGCTGACATTCAAAAACAAGTAACATTATGCCAAGATCAGTAAATCATGTTGCATCGCGCAACCGCAGAAAAAAAGTATTAAAATTAACCAGAGGTTACATTGGCGCACGAAAAAATGTGTGGACGGTAGCCAAAAACACGTGGGAAAAGGGATTGACCTATGCCTATCGTGACCGAAAAAATAAAAAGCGCAATTTTCGTGCGCTTTGGATTCAACGTATCAATGCCGCTGCACGTCAGCACGGCATGTCCTATTCCCGTTTGATGGGAGCGTTACACAAAAATGATATCGATATCAACCGCAAGGTTCTCGCCGATTTGGCCATGAACCATCCCGAAGCATTTAAAGCTATTGTGGATAAGGTAAAATAGGGATTTTAAAAATCTAAATAATAAAAGGAAAAGTTCCAAACGAGCTTTTCCTTTTTTCGTATCCGAATATACGGACAATAATAATTTCTCCACAGATTTTGCAACTTATATCATTAATTCTTATATATTTGTATTGTATTAATGATAAAAATCGATGAAAAAACTTTTATTTACAACACTATTTATTTTTTCCGTTCTTAATAGTGCGCTCGCACAAAAAGAGTTTGCTTCGGTTTATTTTTATGTTCCCAAAAGAACTACCATATTGCCTGCAACTGTTCACATCTCAATTAATGGAGTTACGGCAGGTGAATTGAAGAAAGGTGAATTGCTGGAATTCAGGATAAACCATCCTCAAACTCTGTCAGTAAAAGCGCAGGCGCAGGGAACGAGATTAATGAAAAATCCTGCGTTCTTGCAATTAGATGTACACGATATAAGAGAACATTATTACGAGGTAAAATGGTTGTTAACCGGCATAAAACTCGAAAAAGTAAAATCGGTTCCCACACGGTTAAAATCTAAGAATCAGAATGTGTTAAGCGACTATATGCTTTTTGGCGCTCAAAAGGATTCAACAACTCTGTCGGTAGATTCAACTGACGTTGATAGTTTTGGATGGGTGGCTAACGGAACCGGGTTTTTTATTAACGAAAAAGGATACATTGCTACCAATTATCACGTGGTGGAAGATGCTTCGGCTTACAAGGTAGAGGTTACGTCAGGCAACCAAACAGAAGTAAAATCATATGATGTGGTTATTGTGAGCACAGATGAACAAAACGATTTGGCAATTCTGAAAATCGATGACGACCGTTTTAAATCACTGAGAAGACTTAGGTATAATTTTACAACCAAAATGAAAGACGTCGGGACAGATGTTTTTACGCTCGGATATCCGCTGACAGAGATTATGGGAAGCGAAATAAAATATACCGATGGCGTTATAAGTTCGCGCTCGGGTTATCAGGGCGATATAACCACTTATCAAATAACGGTTCCTATTCAACCGGGAAACAGCGGTGGTCCGTTGTTCAGTTCCGATGGCGAACTGGTGGGAATTACTTCTTCGGGAATAGATAAACAGTTGGCAGACAACGCTAATTATGCTATTAAAACCATGTATTTGAAAACGCTTATCGACTCTACACCCGATAAAATAAGAATCCCAAACTATACAAGAATTAAAAAGGTAACAAGAACCGAGAAGATAAAAACCCTCTCCAATTATGTAGTGCTGATAAAAATCAAATGAGAGGAAAAATATTCCTCGTAAAAGCGCTGCATAAGCAATTTCATTCTAAGTTATGATTCAAAGAAGTTTCTTCAACCGTTTATTTATTATTCTCATATCAGCAGCAGTTTTTGCCGGATGCAATACCCCGGATAAAAAATCGACAGAATCGGTTAAGTATTCCAACCCGCTATCCGTTGCCTTAGGTGATCCGTTTATTTTATCGGCTTCCGACGGAAAATATTACATGTACGGAACGGGAGGTGTGGAAAAAGGTTTCGGCGCATACAGTTCCGATAATTTAGTTGACTGGCATTACGAAGGACAGGTTTACTCGGGCGATACTCCCGAATCGTGGACGGTAAAAAATTACTGGGCACCCGAGGTGTATGAAATAGACAATAAATATTATATGTTTTTCAGCGCCGACTGGAAAGTTAATCCCACCAACGAACTGGAAAACTTTCGCATTGGTGTGGCGGTGGCCGATAAACCGACAGGGCCGTTTAAAGAAATTTCCGATAAGCCGTTGTTCGATCCCGGATATCCCATTATTGATGCCAATATTTTGCGGCAAAACGGAAAAACATACCTCTATTATTCGCGATGCTGCTACAAAAATTCGGTGGAAAGTGAAGTTGCTGATTGGGCTCGTGGGCAAAATCTTTTCAAGGAAATTGAAGAGAGTTGGGTATATGGTGTCGAACTATCCAATGACTTTACTTCCGTCATCAGCGAACCGGTTTTGCTTTTGCAACCGCCTTTCAAAATGAATGACATACAAGCCGAATGGGAAAGTCGTTCTGTAACGAGCGGAGAAGTAAATCGTCGCTGGACGGAAGGTTCGTTCGCTTTCGAACACAACGATAAAATTTATATGATGTATTCGGCCAATTTCTTTGGCGGACAAAATTATGCCGTAGGATATGCCGTTTCCGATAATCCGCTGGGGCCGTTTGTAAAAGCGGATAATAATCCCGTATTAGAGAAAAATACTGCCGGTGGAGGCGAGATTACCGGAACCGGACACAATATGATGTTTCGTTCAAAAGACGGTAAAAAAATGTACACCGTTTATCATGGACGCACACAAAAAACAGGTGATGATCGTGTGGTTTTTATCGATGAAATGAAAATAGATGATAACGGCGTTCTAACCGTGGAAGGGCCATCGACAACGGAAAAGGAGTTGTAATTTTGAGTTTTGAGTTCTGTAATATTTACCGTTTTTTTTCAAGACTATCAGCTACGCTTTCAAATTCAGTTGATGTTATTCTCAAATTCTCTTTAAACAGATTGAATGTAGTGTCACCGATATAAATAATGGGGACTTTCACATTCAAATAGGCTCCAAAAAAATAATCACGGACAATTAAGACACTATAATCAGCCCTATTAGTTTTTTCAGAGATAATAGAACCAAATAATGAAGCATATTTTTCTGGATATGATTTTTTTGAAAACCGAAAACTGTAAAACAAATTAATAATATCCTCTCCAATCCACTCTATATTGTTCTTTTTACTTAGAATTTTTGTAATGTAATACAAGGTGCCAGACCAATTATTTATATCAAAAGGATCTATAGATGAAAGAAATGCAATATTCATATTTTTATTTAATTTCATCGGCATATCTTAACTTGTTGTCCAGTTTTTGGGGAGTATTATACATCATATTCAGAATCAGAGATAACTCTAAAGGCATCCCCGGGCCCAAAATTTCCTAAGAAATTGCCACTTTGATCATAAAAGATGTCTCCACCAATAAATGATCTCTGCATGTTTTCTATAATTGTAGGCATTTCCCCTTTGCCAATTCGTCTTAATTCTTTCTAGTCAACTTTTTCATGTTTATGTATTTATTAATTAGTGGATTCAGTCGCCGATAAGTGTTTTATTATAGTTTTTTACTCAGGACATTTAGTTGTAAGTTTTATTTTTTCACCTTTATTGAAGTAAATTACAAACTCTTCCTGGTATTTACGAAGACTGTCTGCATAAGCCGAATATGTTTTAGTGTATGGCATATTAAAAGGTTGCATCTTTAATATCCCGAATATCCCTGACATCCAATCAGCCTTTAATAAACCTTCTTCATTAAATTCCCTATTTGTAAGAGCCTCAATACGCCTTTTCTGTTCATTTTTACCCGGTAGTTCGACTATTTTCTCTATAAAATTACCATCTTTATCCTTTGTCATCATGAAATATCCACCGATAAAAGTATAATCTTTCAAATACAATTGATTGTTTTTTATAACCCATTTACATGTGAAACCTTTAGAACCATGAAACATTATATTTACCGCTCCCCCTTCATCATTGCTGAATAAATTGGAATATCCATCAAAAAAAACGAAAGGCGTCACTTTAAAGAAAAACATATTCCCATCTTCCAATAAAAGGGTATCACATAATGTGTCATGATATCCGTTTAGATTGCTATAGATTGCATCCCGCGTTCTCTTCTCAACATCTATTTGTTGGCATAAAGCGATGGGTGTTATTAATGTGGACAGTACCACTAAAATATATTTTTTCATAGTTTTTTTATTTTATTTGTTTATAATTAATGTAAGGTATTAATAATTTGTATAAAAAATATTAATAGTAATTAGCATCATAGGATCTATATCACTACGGGTAGATTCAACTCACAAATGCAATTTTCTTTTCCAAAGATGCAAAAAATAATTGAGCTGGTGTTTTATATTTCAATTTTTTTCTTGGTCTTCTATTTAATTTGTATTGTATCTCCTTGACTTTATCATTAC
>MVZJ01000020.1 GCA_002069095.1 Bacteroidetes bacterium ADurb.BinA174
GACGATATCTTTTAGAAATCGGTTCATTAATTTGTTAGCATTGGCGTGTCCCAAATGGATTTGCGTTCCCGAATGGCCGCCTTTTAATCCGGTAAGGCTGATTTTAAAAGCCACATCGCCTTTCTCAATTTCTTCATCGGGTTTAAATTGAAACGATACGTTCACGTCGGTTCCTCCGGCGCAACCTACACAAAGGTCTCCGTCTTCTTCGGTATCTAAATTCAACATCATCGTGCCTTTCAAAAAGCCCGGTTGTAATCCGAAAGCGCCGTCCATTCCCACTTCTTCGTCAACCGTAAAAAGCGCTTCAATGGGCGGATGATTCAGTAAATTGTCTTCCAATACAGCCATCATCATGGCACAACCGATGCCGTTGTCGGCTCCTAAGGTTGTGGAACGGGCTTTTACCCATTCGCCGTCAATATATGCTTGAATTGGGTCTTTAGTAAAATCGTGCATAACGTCGGAATTTTTTTGCGGAACCATATCCAAATGCGACTGAATAATAACGGTTTCCCCGCTTTCGTATCCTTTCGATGCCGGTTTTTTAATGAGCACGTTTCCAACTTTATCCTGCTTAGTTTCCAGGTTGAGCGATTTTCCGAAATCCATTACAAATTTCGTAACTTCTTCCATTTGTCCGGTTGGACGCGGAATTTGAATTAATTCATAAAAGTATTTCCAAACACTTTGGGGACTTAAGTTTAAAATTTCTGATGTTGCCATAATTCGTAATTATTATTTTTGATTTTCAATTGTCTGTAATCTTAAATTTTCTTTTTCTCGTTTTACGTAAGGAAGACCCAAGATTCCTATCACACCCAACAGAATGATCCAAACCGATTGAACGGTGAAAACTGTTCCTGCAAATGCGCTGGCTTCCTCATAACCTACGCCAAGGATAATCAGTGAAGAGATTACCATAAAGTGCCACGTGCCGACACCTCCTTGAACGGGAACAGCGACACCGACGTTGCTCATGGCAAAAACAATCCACCCTACTATTGGGCCCAGATTTTTTGTGAAATCGAAAGCATAAAAGCAAATGTAAAAATACACATAAAAACTCAACCAAGCCAGAATGGTGTAAATAATTATTCTTTTTTTCGATTTCATTTTCGCAATCAGCGCCATGTCGTATTTAACTGTTTGGAAAAAATTGTTCACTTTTTTTACTATCGGATTCTCTTTAAAATAAAAAAACATCACGAAAATCCCACCGATAATCAGTGCCAGTAGCATGTATAACCATACGGAGGTGAATAATCTCGTAAGATTTTCGGCGAAGCCGGGATTCTGATGAAAATAAGTAACAAAAAAATCGACATAAAGCGCAAGGCTGATGATAACGAGAACAACACCTGCGAGAATATCGAGTATTTTATCCACAAAAAAAGTTTCGAAAGTTTTGGCGAAAGGAATCTGATCGTATTTAGACACAATCCCGCATCGCCATAAATCTCCGGCGCGGGGCAACAAAAAATTCACGGCATAATTTCCGAAAGTAGCAAACACGATACTTTCTCTCTTGGGATTGTATCCCAGCGAATTAATAAAAAGCTCCCAACGCAATGCCCGGAAATAATTGCCTAAAAGTCCAAAAATAAGTGAAGATGCAATAATCCCAAAATGAGCGGATTTTACAATTTCCCAAACTTCTTTCAGGCTGGTTTTACGATAAAGCAGCCAGAATATGGCAATGCCAAGTGCAAGGGATAATACTGTTTTTAGAATATCCTGTATGCGCTTTGAGTTCATATCAATTAAATCGGGTCTTCATCCAATAGTTCTTAAAGGTAAAAAAACAGCACTGAAAAGCACTATTTTAACTTATTGTTCTATCCTTTTTTGACTGTTGATTACCAAAATTTTTAAATAATTAGTTACCTTTGCGACCGTAAAGATAGCTAATAATCGCAAATTGGCAATGATATCGGTAAAACCTAAAAAAAATCTCGGGCAGCATTTCCTGAAAGATCCGCTAATTGCCGGCCGGATTGCTGACACGCTTGATGCGTTTGCACCGCTTCCTATTCTTGAAGTGGGGCCCGGAACCGGTATGCTCACACAATTTTTGCTCGAAAAAAACAGAAACCTTACGGTTGTGGAAATCGACAAGGAATCCATCGCTTATCTGAAAGATAATTTCCCTCAGTTAAACGGAAATATCTTACAACAAAATTTTCTTTCAATGGATTTTACAAAACATTACAACAGCGATTTCTGTATTATTGGCAATTATCCATACAACATATCATCGCAAATTTTCTTTAAAGTGCTCGACAACAAGGAGCAAATTCCTTGCTGCTCAGGCATGATACAAAAGGAGGTGGCCGAACGCATGGTTGCTTCGCCCGGTAGTAAAGCTTACGGCATACTCAGTGTTTTGCTGCAAGCGTGGTACGATATTGAGTACCTTTTCACGGTTAGCGAGCAGGCGTTTATTCCTCCGCCCAAGGTCAAATCGGCAGTTGTGCGGCTTACGCGAAACAAACGAAAGCGGCTCAACTGCAATGAAAAACTGTTCAAGTCGGTAGTGAAAACAAGTTTCAACCAGCGAAGGAAAATGTTGCGAAACTCCATAAAATCGCTACTGCCCGAAGAAAGCCCCTTGCCAGACGACCCGATGCTTGCGAAACGTCCCGAGCAACTGTCAATCGAACAATTCGAACAGCTAACGAGCTTGCTCGAACCGTTAACCGGCAAAAATTTCTCGGAAGAAAACAAGAACTGATTATTCAACGATTAAAACCGAAACATCATGGCGGAAATTAAACTCTTTTACCACAAAGACGGCGTGGTTAGACTTAGCCGCAGCCTTGATTTTCTCAAATCAAACCCTATCCAGAGCTTCCTTTGGATAGACCTCAACGACGTTGACGAAGAAGTAGAAAACGAACTCGAAGATTTCCTGAAAATTTACATTCAGGAAGAGGAAGAAATGATCGAAATCGAGATGTCGTCGCGATACATCGAAACTCAAGATACCCTGGTAGTTAACTCGAACTTCCTGTTGTCGAATTTCGAGAGCGACCCCGTGTCGTTTATTCTCAAAAACAATATATTGGTCACAGTTCGTAGCGAGGAGCTTATTTCGTTTCACGAAACCGTGAAAAAAATATCGGCAAATCCGAAAGGGTATAATACCGGTGCCGATGTTCTGGTGGCGCTCTTAGAAACTCGGGTGGAATTCGATGCGGACATGATAGAGAACATGACGCACAAAATCACTCAACTCAGTAACAGTTTGAGTTTGCAGGAGGCCGATAAAGAATTGCTGGGTGAGATAAAGAATTTGCAGGAAAAAACCATGATGCTCCGCGAGAACATTATCGACAAGCAACGTACCGTATCGAGCATGTTGCGCAGCGATTTTATCTCCAAGGAACTACAGCCGAAACTGATGATGATGATCCGGGACATCAACTCGTTGCTGGAACACATCAAGTTCAGTTTCGACCGGTTGGACTATCTGCAGGACACGTTCCTGGGTTATGTTAATATCGAGCAGAACAACATTATCAAGATCTTTACCATCGTGTCGGTGATTTTTATGCCGCCTACGCTTATTGCCAGCATTTACGGGATGAATTTCGTCGTAATGCCGGAATTGAATACAAAATGGGGATATCCCATATCCATTGGGTTGATGGTACTTTCGTCGCTGGCCATTTTGCTGTATTTTAAGAAGAAGAAGTGGTTGTAGGGGTTAAATGGAAATTTAGATTAAAGGTTCAAAAAATACAGAATTATAATAGAAGCAGACGTACTTCAGAAATTATCCTTTGAAGTACGTCTGCTTTTTCATTCATAATTTCCACCCTTCCCTGTATTCGTAATGCAGGAATTGGTCGGCTTCCGGCATATTGGGGAACGAGAATTTTACAGGATCGAAATTCAGACTTTGGTAACTCATTTTTTCCCTTAACTCAGGTCTTAATGCGATATTTCCCAGCAATACTGTTTCAGTTAGCGGCCCAGCCCAATCGAAATTTGATCCGGCGGGTTCACCTCCTTTACAGGCAAGAATCCATTCCTGACGGTGTCCGGGAGAAGACTTAAGATACGGTTCAGGTCTTTTATAAGCATCATTCAATGATTTTGGCAAGAGTTGATCACCTAAAATTACTCCTTTACTTCCCAAGTACAACACGCCGCCTGCACCCATCTGAATTCCGGGTGCTATCTCGGCTAAGCGTGGTGGACGCAAACCACCATCGTACCACGTCAAGCGTAATGGAGGCATATTTTCCCTTGCCGGAAAATCGTAAGTAACAATGGAGCCAAGCGGGAAAGAATCTCCGTTAACTAATGTGGATGTTCCTTGAATAGTTGTCGGATATTTTAGTTTCAATATCCTGAAAATCGAATCGAAGGAGTGGCAACCGATATCACCAAGCGCACCTGTACCGTAATCGAGCCATCCACGCCACCTGAAAGGGTGATAAGAGGGATGATATGGACGCAATGGTGCCGGCCCTGTGAATAAATCCCAATCAAGGGTGTCGGGTACCGGAGGGGTGTCTTCCGGGCGTTTTACACCTTGTGGCCAGTATGTGTCGGATAAGCCTCTGTTCGGACGGTCTGTCCACACGTGAACTTCTTCGATAGTTCCGATTGCTCCATCGTGAATCATTTCCTGCAATCTGCGGGGCCCATCGCCGGCTTGTCCCTGATTGCCCATTTGGGTAGCTACTTTATATTCACGGGCTGCTTCGGTCAGCATTCTTGCCTCGTATACCGTGTGTGTAAGTGGTTTTTCCGTGTAAACGTGCTTTCCTCTTCTGATGGCTTCCATGCTGATAATGGCATGAGTGTGATCGGGTGTGGCAACCATGACAGCATCAATATCCTTTTGTTTGTCCAGCATAACGCGATAATCTTTGTATCGTTGCGCTTTCGGATAAATTTTAAATACATTTTCCACCGAATTATTCCAGTCAACATCGCAAAGCGCTACAATATTCTCTGTTTTGGCAACGTCTTCCAAATCGCCACGCCCCATACCACCAATTCCGATTCCGGCAACATTCAGTTTATCGCTTGGAGCGACATGTCCCAAACCCGAAACAGCATGGGCCGGAACAATGGTAAGCCCGCCAATGGCCAGCGCCGAGGTTCCGATAAACTTCCTCCGGCTGATTTTTTTTGAATTCATAGATTTCATGAGTAAGAATCTTTTATTAATTGGTTATTGGAGTCAAAACTATGTTTCTGTAAGAAATAGCAGTATGATCTCCCTGAAGATAAATCGGGCCCGGGGCATTGATATCCGACTGGATGGCGCCTCCGGTCGCTCCTTCCACAGGCTGATTGTCGATAATTGTTACGCCATTCAGCTTCACGGTAACATAACGTTTATAAAGTGTAATATCTAATTCCTGCCATTCACCCGAAGGTTTTTCTGCTTTTACTGTTGGAGTAATTCTTGTGTAAATAGCTCCTAAGCTTCCGCCCCAGTTAAGTGGGCGCTCATAGGAATCGGCGACCTGTACTTCATACATTCCACGGAGATAAACGCCGCTGTTGCTGCCGGGAGGAGTATTTACTTCAAGTTTCAGGTTAAAATCATCAAACTCTTCCTCAGTACGCAAATTTCCATATCGAATGTGATCTTGTCCCTCCACTTGAATAGGATCATTTGTGAGCACGCCATCCTTCATCGACCATCCATTTTTCAAGTCATCTTCTATTAATTTCCATCCGGTCAGATCGTTGTTATTTTTAATTAATTGTATGGGTTCGTCGAAACTTAGTTTGCTCAAATCCGGTGCGGGTCCCATTTCAGGCAGTTTAGCACCTCTTATATAAACGGAGTCAAGTCCGATACCATCCACTTTTGGACTTAGATAGTAACCCGAAATACTGTCTCCATTTCTTTTTAACTCAATCCATGTCGGATAGCTTCGCGATAATTGTGGTTGACCCTCTGCGTCTTTAGTTAACACTGCATTACGAGGATTTCTTCCGATGTATAATTTGTCTCCGGCAACATAAACATAAGGCAATCCATAGGCAACACTTCCGCCGCCCCACATCAGATCGGCATCCAAATATCCCTCTTCCTGTCTTACCTGAAGCCAACCAATGGATCTTTGTCCGAAATCGAATGTCCATTGACCTAAATAGGAAGAAACATCATTCTGAGGAACAGCGACACTTGAGTCTTGTTTCTTTTCGCTGCACGACCCCAAAACAATCGCTAAAATTAAACTTAAAATAGTTGATGATCTCATAGGAAATAAATTTTTAAAAGTGTATTTTTTGATTTTTGTTGTTTATCAGGATTAAAAGATAAAACTCTTGTAAAACAGAGGCTTCCGTTTTACGGGTATCACGATATCTACATTATTCTGAAAACCTGAAGTTCAATAAAAATATTTACTGACAGAATCTTAACTTAAGAGTATTCTTAAAGAATAACGAAGGTAAAAATATTTTATCGAAATACAAATTTTTATTATTAAAGTGCTTGTATTTTGGGTGTTTTTAACGTTTGTCAGCCACTGCTATTTTTTTACTTTAAACAGATAGTTCATACAGACTTAATAATAAAAAACTCCTTTTCAATATTGAAAAAGAGTTAATAAATCAATTTCGAGTATAACCATGTAATTATGACAATATCAACCCAATATTCTCAAATCGTTCGTTATAATCCTGTACAGCGTAGCGAATAACTTCCAGCGCTTCTTCGCGGCCGTAAACGTGGGTAATTTCGGTATTGCGATCTTCGCCGGGCATATCTTTGTAAGTAAGGAAATAGTGTTCCAGGCGTTGAATAACGATCTTAGGAACATCATCAATATTATCGTAATGCCCGTAAACAGTATCGTTTTTCAGGATGGCTATTATCTTATCATCGGCCTGGCTGCCATCGATCATACGAAACCCGCCGATAGGAATGGCATTCACCAGCAAATCACCGTGCGAGAGATCTTTCTCTGTCAATACGCAGATATCCATCGGGTCGCCATCACCCATGATGTCGGTTCTTCCGTTTTTTTTGTTGCAAAAGTCGCCAACCCTTTTACCGCAGTAGGTTTGCGGAATAAAGCCGTACAGCGCCGGAACCACATTCGAAAACTTTTGCGGGCGATCCACACGCAGATAACCGCTTATTTTATCAATTTCGTATTTTACCGTATCGGTAGGAACTACTTCAATAAAAGCTGTTACTTCTTCTGGGGCATGATCGCCGATGGAAATTCCGTGCCAGGGATGAGATTTGTAGCGCAATCCCATCAACCTGCCAATCGGGTCTGATAGTTTGTCAACCATAATTTATTATTATTTTTACAAAAGTATAAAACTATTTGGGATTTACGATTTCGGATTTCGGATTTTAGGAATAAAAAGACAAATTTATAATGTTTTGGCTCTTTCCACCTCCTAATTCCGAGATCCCAAATCCCAAATTCTCTCATTCTTCGTACAACAGATATGTTTTGCGTTGTTGCTTAAACTTCACCACATCGCAAAACCATTTATCCTTGATTTCTTGTGCCGTTTTTCCCTCTTTAATATCCTGACGGATATAATCTACTCCCACTAATTTTTCAAAAAAGGATGTGAAAAACTTATCGCCAATTTTCAAGTTGTTGTATGCATCGATAACATAAGACAAATCAAATCCATTTTCCCAAATATATTCATCCGACAGGTTTCTTAAATCCACGCCGTAGCATTTTTCATTTAAAAGCGGCGGATTTTTCGCTCCGGGAACGCTGCGTGGCGTAAATGAAAAATCGGAACCTGTGTAATCGGGATGCCCGTATGCTTCGAACGGAAACGATGTTCCTCTTCCCAAGCTCACGACAGTTCCTTCGAAAAGACAAGTGGACGGATATAAATAAATGGAATGAATATTCGGAAGATTAGGAGATGGTGCAATCGGCAACTCGTATCGGGTTTGGTGCGTGTAGTTTTCACACGGAACAACGGTTAGTTTACATACTCTTTCGTTAGGCAGCCACTTTTCGCCGTTAATCATCAACGCCAATTCGCCTAACGTCATTCCGTGAACCACCGGAATGGGCAACCAACCCACTCCCGATTTGTGTTTCATGTCCAAAATGGGACCATCCACATAAAATCCGTTCGGATTTGGGCGGTCTAACACAATCATTTCTTTGTCATGTTCGGCACAAGCGTCCATTAATCGAGCCATGCTGGCGTAATAGGTGTAAAAGCGCAATCCGACATCTTGCAAGTCGAAAAGCAACACATCGAACTCTTTCATTTTCTCAGCGCTTGGCTTGCTGCTTCCCGCACCGTAAAGCGACCAAATTGGGATTCCCGTTTTTTGGTCTACCGAACTTGCAACATGTTCGCCTGCATCGGCAGTTCCTCTAAATCCGTGTTCGGGAGAGAAAATTCCCACAACGTTATATTTGTTATTGTGTAAGTAGTCAACCAGATGGATATCTCCCATCATACTGGTTTGGTTTGCCATTACGGCAACTCGTTTACCTTCAATCAAAGGTAGATATTTTTCAGTAATCTCGGCGCCAACTTTTATTTGTGCAAATATAGTCGTAGAGTAAATTATGATAAAAAAAACAATTATTTTTTTCATCTGTTTATTTATTATTTTTAGTTGTCAAATGGAACATTTAACGATTAAAATAATCATTTCTTTGTGTGTTTAATGATTATTTTCATCATGTCGGTTTCATGTTATATTACTATTATCTGCTTTGTTCAATAATTTCATTTGGAATCCAACCTTCTTCAAGCGTTTGTATGTTTTTGACCCATGTCCATCCGTTTAATGTTTTGATTTTCTTTATAAAATCTCCGACATTCACATTTAATTCTTTAGCGGAATAAAATTCTAAAATTCGTCCCTTATTTTCTTCAAGAATATTCACTATTTGAATGGGTATCCAGCCTTTATGTGTTTTATTTTCTGCCCAAATCCATCCATCCCATTTTTCGTCCTTTTTGCCTAAAATAACTATATCGTTTATGTTAAGAACAATTGGGTTTTCGTACGGTGTTTTATATGCTTCTGTTATTTTATAAACGCTATCTGCATTCATTCAATTTCTGTTTTAGTGTATTTTTGATGTTCGTGCAGCGAAGCAAATTCTTCTTTGAGCAACAAAAGTTCCTTTTTTATTTCTTGTAACCGATTGATTGCCTCCACGCGCTTTTCCTCCTCGTCTTTATTCGACTTCAATATTTGTCGGGCGCCCTCCAACGTCATCCCTTTTTCTTTTACTAGATTGTACACAAGTTGCACTTGCTGAATATCTTCTTTTGTGTATTGACGAGTTCCTCCGGCGGTTTTTTTCGGGTTGATGTTATCGAATTCTTTTTCCCAAAATCTCAACAGTGAAACGTTTACGGCGAAGTGATCCGCAACTTCCTGAATGGAGTAGAAAAGCCGCTTATCGTTAAATTGAATTGGTTTTTTGCGTTTGCCCATAACTTCGATGATGTGCTTTGTGAGGTAAAAATCAGGTACAAATATACGGTTTTTTCCATAATCTGGAAACATTATTGTTTTCTTGTTACGGATGTGTGTAAAAAAATAAATTGAAAATAAGTAGCCATGATAACTTATCGAAAGTTGTGCTAATCTCTCTTCCATTGCCATTTTTACCAATACCAATGAATTTTTGGCAATAAGTTTTAGGATTAGGTTTTTGGGTAGGTTTTGTTGGTTTCAATGTTTAGAAACATTTATCGGTTATTTTCCGATTAGTGCAGTCGTTCACGATAAAGTGCAGTAGTTTCATGTTCACGGGCTGTGATCCAAATAGGCTGATTGGAAATTTTTTCAGCAATAAATTAATTTCATGACTGAAAAATGTTTCGCAGTTTGCCGCCGTTTCTATGCTTTGCACGACCAGAGATAATCGCTTTATAATCAAAGTGACCCCGGAGGGATTTCCCTGAAAACACATAAACTATTAAAAATAAACAGCTTGTGTTCTAATAATTATTTTAGTGTAGCATTTTTGTAGCAATTCTTTAAATATCTCATGAATACCACTTAACTACCTTAGCATATCAATTCTTGGTTACAAAGGTAATATATTTTAGAACCTTCTCCAAACAAACTGAAAATAAACTTAATAAAAACTTTTCTGCTACATCTCAAGTGCAAGGTGCAAGCCCTTTATATATAGGCTTGCACCTTGCACTTGAATACAAACAATTGTATTATACTTTTTTATAAAAAAGGTATACTCTTTCATTTTATTACATCTACCTTTTCTATTTTTGCTATTTTTCTAAACTACTGATATTCAAGGAGTATATTTTTTATAGAGTTAAGTAAAATAAATCATTAACCCGTGTTTTATGCATAAATTTTCATATACTGAAAATAGTTTTCAGAAAACAAAGTAATTGAATGCAAAAGGCACACTAATTTTATGATTATGAAAATAGTAGCAAAAAAATTCAAAAATTTGAGGATGCAGTCAGGATTCACTCAGCAGTATGTAGCTGATTCCATCGGTGTTTCCTTATCGACTTTGTCTCGGATAGAAAACAATCCGGGCGAAGCAAAAGGTAATCAACTTGACCAATTGGCAAAGTTTTACAAAACAACTCTTGGAAAAATATTTTCAGAAGATGAAAAACAGGCACAAGATTTATTAGACGGAATAAAGTGTCAAATAACTATTCCCGCATCCTGCTCTTCTGAACAATTAATTCAAGCAGCGAAAGAATTGCAAAAAACAGAAAAAGAAAAACAGGCACAATGCAAGTAATTACCATAGAGAGCGAAGCCTTTCAAACCCTGATGAAAAAAATCAAGGATATTGAGCAATATGTCAGACGTACATCCGATTTGTTCAGCGAATTGGAAAATACGCTTGAACTGACATCCCGTGAAGTGATGGATACCTTAGGCATTTCAAAATCCACACTATATCGTTGGCGTGAAAGTCATACTGTCCCATTTCGTTACGATGAGAGAGGTAACGCTCTCTATCCGTATAAAGATTTGGTTGTTGCCGTTAAAAATGGCACACTGACAATGCAAAATGCCAATAAATCTCAAATTTTAGCTAAACTATCCGACTTTAAAGAATCAATAATTACTAACAGCCTTTGGCAAAACAGTTCGTGCAACGATACATTATGATTACCAAAGCTTCCATTCTTGCAGTTACACAAAACGGCTTAAATGTTTTCAAACACTACATTCCGTTTGATTTCAAACTAGGCAAAAACTTCAAAAACCCCTTTTACGAAGATAAAAACGCTTCCTGCAATGTTTATTACGACCGACATAATCTTTGCTTTAAGATAAAAGATTTCGGTAATCCCGATTATTCCGGCGACTGCTTTGCTTTTGTCGCTCAAATTAAAGGATTGGATGTACGTCGAGATTTTCTGCAAGTACTTCAACATATCAACCGCGATTTAAATCTGCTTTTAGATGAAAAACCGAATAACTTCACTCACGCGACAAGCTTTAAGAGAAAAATTAAAACCCAATCTATACAAATATCAAACTTTCAGGGCATAAAACCAACAACCATCCATACTACGAAAGAAACCTATAAACCTTATGAGTTTACCGAAAAAGCCTTTTCGCAAAGTGAACTTGCCTTTTGGAAAACCTACGGTATCAACGAGAAAACATTAAACTTTTATCGTGTAAAGTCCCTTTCTACATTTACATCCAAAAATAAAGACAACGATATTTATGAACTTCAAGCAACCGGCAGTGAACCGATATTTGGTTATACGGGTGAAGCTTATATAAAACTATACCGTCCTAAATCTAAACTTCGATTTCTTTATGGTGGACAAATTCCTGCAAGCTACTGCTTCGGCTTGCAACAACTCCCTAACCGCGGCGATATACTATTTATAACAGGCGGCGAAAAAGATGTAATGAGCCTTTACGTTAAAGGATTTCATGCCATTTGCTTTAATAGTGAAACATCGCACATTTCGTCAGACATCATCGAGATGCTGGCTCATCGTTTCAAACACATTATCCTATTATACGATTGCGATGAAACAGGACTTTCCGCATCGGAAAAGCATCTTATCACCTTAGAGAAGTACAATGTACAACGCTTGGTATTACCGCTTGCAGGCAGTAAAACTGAGAAAGATATATCCGACTATTTTGCCAAAGGAAATTGCAGGGACGATTTCCAACAACTTATTATCGATCTGCTCAACACAAAATATACACAAACCATGACCCTGATTAAATCTTGCGAGGTTGATTTTGACAATCCGCCCGAACTGTCAGAGAACATTGTCAGCGTGAATGAAGTTCCGCTCGGCACACAAGGCAATCTTTTTTGTATTACAGGAGGCGAAGGTACCGGAAAAAGCAATTACGCATCGGCGATAGCTGCCGGAACCTTGGCGGAAAATGATTTTGAAGTAGATACTTTGGGATTAGAAGTGCAGGCAAATAGAGACGGGAAAGCCGTACTGCTTTACGATACGGAACAGTCGGAAAACCAACTTTATAAAAATATTGCTCTACTTCTCAAACGAGCCGGACAAAAAAACAAACCCGACTGGCTGAAAGCCTATTATCTAACGGCAATGTCACGCAGAGAACGATTGCAATCCATTCAAGACAGCATGGATTATTATCATCATTTTTTCGGTGGTATCCAATTAGTCATTATCGACGGTATAGCCGACCTTGTCCGAAGTGCCAACGATGAAACCGAGAGCATAGCTGTTGTGGAAGAACTGTATCGTTTAGCCGGAATTTACCGTACTTGCATTATTTGTGTACTGCATTTTGTACCGAATAGTTTTAAACTTAGAGGGCATCTCGGCTCTGAATTACAACGCAAGGCAGCTGCTATCTTATCCATTGAAAAAGATACTCAGAATCCTGAATTTTCAGTGGTTAAAGCATTGAAAGTACGAGAAGGAAGTCCTTTGGATGTACCCTTGATGCAATTTTCTTGGGATAAAAAAAAAGCGATGCACGTTTATCGGGGTGAAAAGCCACAAAAAGAAAAGGAAAAACGCAAAGAAATGGAATTAACAGCTTTGGCAAAAGAGATATTTTCAAGAAAAAAGCGATTGAGCTATTCCGAATTCTCGCAGGAAATAGAATTACTGATGGACGTAAAAGAACGGACAGCCAAAAGCTATATTCGTTTTATGGCAGAGAATGGAATTGTGGAAAAAGACAGCAGTAACACGACAAATTACATTTTAGGGAAACTGTAAGTTTAACGATTAATAAAAAACGTTTACTACTATGCTAATTGACAAACAAGAATTTCGTGCCTATATGGACCGACTAATTGAACGTTTTGATTTGATGGACGAAAAAATGGACCGACTTATCAAGAAAAAGACCTGTCTTGACGGAGAAGATTTATTGGATAATCAAGATATGCTTCAATTGCTAAAAATCAGTCATCGCACCTTGCAGCGCTTCCGTTCGTCGGGCGAACTACCTTACTTTAAAATGAACGGAAAAATTTACTACAAACTTTCTGATGTGAACCGCTTTATTCGTGAAGTGTTCGAAGGCGACACTGTACGATGTGCCAAACAACGCCAAATAGAGCCACGGAAAGCCAAAAAACAATAAAACGACATTAAAGAGATTATATTTGCTTAAAAAACAATGAAAGAAGACACTTTAAATAACACGGTAACAAAACCCGATGAGCTGTCGGAAACCCTGCTCGTATTCGATAAAGAAGAACATAAACTACAAGCAGTCAAAGAGCTTGACAAAAACGGAAAACTCAAAACCGTAGAACCAACTAAAGAGAATAATCCCGATTTTATTCGTCTCGATAAAAACGGAGATTTTTTATCCAACTTTTACAGCAACTTCGTTGCCCAACTCAAAGACCCGACACGCTTTCGAGTATTTAAAATTCCCATTCCAAAAATAGACTTTTTGGCAGAAACCATAAAAAGCATTTTGAAAGACCCCACACCTGCGGGCAACGCCATGTTGGAAAAGTACGAAGTCACAAAGGAAAATTTTAAACAAAACATAAGCCGGGATGAAATTCAACAAAAGAATACGGCAAATACCACTAATTCAAAAAATAAAGAGACAATGGACACAGAAAACAACGCATCCGATTATCGCTACAAGGTAGAAGATATCGATTGGGCAACACTCGAAAAGATGGGTGTCAGCGAAGAAAAACTACAAAAAATGAACGTACTGGATGACCTGTTGAAAGGTTTTAAAACCAATCAATTGGTCCCAATTTCACTCAATTTAGGAACGGTAATTACCCGTAGTGAAGCCCGATTATCACTGCAACCCGACGAAGACGGCAAAACCGTGGTAGCCATGCACGGCGTTCGCAAAGATATCAACGTACATCAACCCTTCTTTGGTCATGAGTTTACACCAGAAGACAAAGAGAATTTGCTTAAACACGGAAATATGGGACGCATCGTGATGTTGGAAAACAGAAAAACAGGCGAACAAATCCCTTCTATCATCAGCGTGGACAGACTTACCAATGAACTTATCGCTTTGAGTGCAGACAAAATCAAAATTCCCGATGAAATTAAAGGTGTAAAGCTTTCCGATGAACAAAAACAGACTTTGCAGGAAGGTAAACTGCTCTATTTGGAAGGAATGATCTCTCGAAAAGGATCGGAGTTTAACGCTACCGTTCAGTTCAATGCTGATAAGCGTTACGTGGAGTTTATGTTTGATCGTGAACAATTCAAACAAAACCGTCAGGCACAGGAAAACGGCGAAGCACCACGCTTTATTCGTGGAAAAGAACTGAGCGATGAGCAGTACGAAAAGTTCAAATCGGGACAGACTATTTATGTTGACGATTTGGTAGATAAAAAAGGAAAGACCTACAAAGGTTATCTAACCTTTAATGTTGAAAAAGGAAAAACGGAATTTTCATTTGGTAATCCCAATAAACAGAAAAATGCTGCCAAACAATCTGCCCAACCCGACGAAGCTTCCAAAGTACAAAAAGCAGTTAATTCAGACGGTAAAACCAATGAGGCGACAAAAAATGTAAAAGAAGCCTTAGAAAATGGACAAACAAAACCGACTGAAAAGCAGGCTGAAAAACAGGATAAGGAAGAGCAACAGCAAAAGAAATCAAGAGGAAGAAAAATGTAAAACCGCTCCAACCTTCCCAAGGGGAGGCTTTGGAAGTGCAAAACATCAACATTATAAAAACAATACACTAAAATGCCAAAAGTTATTATAGCAGAAAAACCGTCTGTTGCCCGTGCTATCGCTCACGTGTTGGGTGTTTCGGGTCAACAGAACGGTTATATAGGGAACATTCATTCCGAAAACGGAACTGTTGTCACATGGGCAATCGGTCATTTAGTTACATTGGCTATGCCCGAAGATTACGGTATTTCGGGTTTTAAGCGTGAAAATCTGCCCATTATGCCCGAACCTTTTCGACTTATTCCACGTCAAACTAAAAAAGGCAAAGAAATGGTAGTCGATTCGGGAGCATTAAAACAGTTGAACACAATTAAAGAACTGTTTGAAAAGTGCGATGAAATCATTGTCGCTACCGATGCCGGACGAGAGGGCGAATTGATATTCAGATACATTTACCAATACCTAAATTCCAACAAGCCTTTTAAGCGTTTGTGGATAAGTTCGTTGACGGATAAAGCCATTAAAAACGGTTTTGAAAACCTAAAAAAAGGCAGTGAGTTTGATAATCTATATCAAGCTGCTCGTTCACGTTCGCAAGCCGATTGGTTGGTAGGTATCAATGCGTCGCAAGCATTGAGCATTGCAGCCGGAAGTGGAGTCTATTCACTCGGACGAGTGCAGACACCTACTTTGGCGATGATTTGTAAACGGTATTTGGAACACAAAAACTTTCAGATTCAGACCTATTTTCAAATTCAGGTAGAAGCGGAAGTTGAACGAAAAAGCCTTAAAATGCTTTCAGACAAGAAGTTTGAAGATAAGGAATCGGGACAAGATGCTCTTGAAATCGTCCGTCGAAATAAGTTGGAAATAACGGAAGTCGATACTCGTACAGTACGGGAAGAACCACCTTTATTGTACGATTTAACAGGACTTCAAAAAGATGCCAATAAACAACTCAATCTTTCGGCAGACGAAACACTTGCCATTGCACAATCGCTTTACGAAAAGAAATTTATCAGTTATCCGCGTACGGGAAGTCGTTATATCAGCGAAGATATTTGGGAAGAAATTCCTGCTTTGGTGGAAACTCTCTTGGTTTATGCACCGCTTAAAGAACAAGTGAAACTGCTCTTGAAAAATAGGCTAAACAAACGTGGAGTAAACGATTTGAAAGTAACCGACCATCATGCCTTGCTTATTACGGATAATACCGTATCAGGACTTTCTCCCAAAGAAGAAAGCATTTACAAGTTAATAGCAAGCCGAATGCTTGAAACTTTTTCTGCACCTTGCGAAAAAGAAGTAACTACACTGAAAGCTCGTTCGAGAGAATTTCTGTTCTCGGCTCGCGGTGTGAATGTAATTGAAGCCGGTTGGCGAGCGGTAAGTGGTATGTTTGACAATGAAAATTCGGAAGAACCGGAAATTTCTTTACCATACGTGGAAAATGGCGAAAAATATACGGTGCAATCTGCACAACTTTTGGAAAAACAGACTAAGCCAAAACCTTTGCACACGGAAGCAAGTCTGCTTTCCGCTATGGAACATGCCGGAAAAGAACTTGAAAACGAAGATGAACGAAAAGCCATAAAAGAGAGCGGAATCGGAACGCCTGCCACTCGTGCATCCATTATTGAGACGTTGTTTTCGAGAGATTACATCGAACGGCAGAAAAAGTCGCTTGTTCCCACAACCAAAGGTTTGAAAGTTTATGAAGCGGTAAAAGAGAAACGTATCGCGGATGTTGCGATGACGGGAATGTGGGAAAATACACTTTTAAAAATCGAAAACGGAGAAATGTCGTCCGAAACATTCGATAAAAGTATAACTATTTATGCCAAACAAATTACAGACGAACTGTTGGCAATGGATTTTCCAAAAGATAAAAAAGAACTTTTGGTCTGTCCAAAATGCCAAAAAGAAACTGTAAAACTGTTTGGAAAAGTTGCTAAATGTAGTGATGAAACTTGCGGTTGGCTCTTGTTCAGAAATGTTTGCGGTAAAACGCTTTCGGAAATTGATGTGAAAGAAATTCTAACGAATAAAAAAACATCGTTACAGAAAGGTTTGAAAAGCAAAGCGGGAAAAACTTTTGATGCCTATATTGTTCTGAAGGAAGACGGAAGCACGGAGTTTGAATTTCCTAAAAAAAATTCTCGTTCATCACGTAAGAGATGATAATAAACAAGTAGATAGTAACCGTATTGCCATTTTCAAAAAAATCTTTACCTTTGCCACGAGTTCATTGTCATAAACATTGTTTATACATTGGATTTAGTGGTTGGCATCGGTGGGGACACCGGTGCCTTTCGTGTTTTAAAGGGTTAAAACAACTATTCCAATAGTAATGATATAGCTATTCCATTTGAAATGGAGTATTTATTCCATTTCAAATGGAATAATTTGCATGATTCAAAAAAACATTTTATATTTGCGGTAAAATAAACTAAGTATGGGAATAAACATGCAACAATCGGCATTAGCCGAAATAGCAAAAGAACAGAAATTTGAAGCGTTTTCAGAAGTTGAGAAAATAACAGAAAGAACGCTAATGGCAGATTTACCAAATATAAGTACACATGCCTTGATACTTTCAGGCATCAGAAGATGTGGAAAAAGTACACTGCTACGCCAATTCGTACGTCAAAACTTTAAAGATGTATTTTACCTGAATTTTGAAGATGTAAAATTATATGGCTTTGATATTAAGGACTTTGTTTTATTAGACAGAGTAATTGATGAGAGCGGACTAAAAGTGCTTTATTTTGATGAAATTCAAATTGTTGATGGTTGGGAACTGTATGTTCGACAGAAATTAGATCAAAAATTTCAAGTAATTATTACCGGTTCCAACGCAAGTTTGCTAAGTGCTGAATTGGGTACAAAACTGACAGGAAGGCACATTACCAAGGAACTTTTTCCATTTTCTTATCCTGAATACTTAGATTTTCAGAAAGCTGAAGCAAACATTGAAAGTTTGCAGGCATATCTTACTGAAGGAGGATTCCCCGATTATTTGAAACAAAAGTTGCCTGAAATTCTTGAATTTTTAATAGAAGAAATTCTAAACCGTGATATTATTGTACGCTATGGCTTAAAAGATGGTGGAGCAATAAAAAAACTATGCTCTTACTTGTTTGCCAATAACGGAACACTCGTTGTTCCTTCCAAATTAACATCTGCTGTCGGTGTAAAGTCAAGCACGACCATATTGAATTATTTTTCCTATTTTGAAAATTCATATTTGATAGCAATGGTCCCCAAATTTGATTGGTCTGCAAGATCGCAAATGTTAAGTCCCAAGAAAATGTACGTAATAGATCCCGGATTAGTTCAAATCGGTAGTACATCATTTAGTCGAAATATCGGACATTTACTTGAAAGCGTTGTTTTTTGGCACTTACGTCGAAAAACAAAAGAAATTTACTACTTCAATGAAAATAACAGAGAGTGTGATTTTATTGTACGGTTAAAGGATAAAACAACGCAGGTAGTTCAAGTGTGTTGGGAATTAACACCTGAGAATGTAGAAAGAGAGGTAAACGGATTGGTAGAAGCTATGCAATATTTTAAAACGGAAAACGGCATTATAATTACAGCAAATTCTGCGGACACCATCAGAACTGAAATAGGATTTATATCCGCCATACCTGCGTATCAATATTTAAAGACATAAATCAAAAGACAATATAACCACCACCACTAAATCCAAAAAAAATGACAAAAACAAAAAACAACACCCCGACTGCCGAGCGTAAAGACCTATCCTACTTCACACTCACATTGCAATCGTTTCTAAATGAAAGTTTTCCCGAGTTGGCAAACGACAAAACGCTTATCGAAGAACGTTCCGAGCTTGCAGCACAAACTTACGCTGATGCACTTTTGGCAGGACACACACATCCCGAAGCATCGGAACTTTCCAATGAAGTGCTGTATAAAGGGTTGCACTTTTCCAAATTCGATATGCTGTTCAAAGTTATCTGCAACGAGTTTGACAGTCAAATGGCGGATGACGAACTGCGTCCCTTTGCTATGAAAATGTATCCGCTTTGCACGGATGTTTTCGGCAAGTATTCCACGGACGAACCGGAATTTGCCGACAGCACCGATTATGAGTTGCTTTACACCGAACTTACGGGAACCGTAGCCATCCATATAGAAGAGAATGGCTTATGGTAAAAAGGCGCATTTAATCGACAATATTGAAGCAATCGCTACGGTTTTTCAACTTGAAAAAGAAAAACGAAAAGCTACCGCATCCGAACGTGAAATCTTATTCCGATACAGCGGTTTCGGCGGATTGAAATGTATTCTCAATCCTGCCCGAACGCTTGAAGACGCATCTCGTTGGAATAAATCTGAATTAGACCTATTTCCACAGGTTGCCGATTTACATCGCCTGATACGAGAAAATACGCCGGGTGAGCGAACATACAATCGCTATGTGGATAGTTTGAAACAATCCGTACTTACGGCATTTTACACCCCACCCTCAGTAGTGAAAAGCCTTGCTCAAACTTTGCGTAACCACGGAATTACGCCTACCCGACTGCTCGAACCATCGGCAGGAACGGGTATCTTTGTCGATGCCTTCAATCCCGGAAATTCCGTAGAAACCGTAGCTTTCGAGAAAGATTTACTTACGGGAAAAATCTTGCAACATTTATATCCAGATGCGAATGTACGAATTGAAGGATTTGAAAATATAGAAGCCAAAAGGCTCAATTCATTCGATTTGGTTACAAGTAATATTCCATTCGGCGATGTATCGGTTTTCGACCTGTCCTATTCACGCGGCAAGTCCGTTGTCAAGCAGCAAGCAGCCCGAAGCATTCATAACTATTTTTTCCTAAAAGGATTAGATTGTTTACAAGAAGGCGGTATTTTGGCGTTTATCACTTCGCAAGGCGTGATGAACAGCAATCGTAATGCCCTAATCCGTGAGTATTTGATGGAAAACAGCCGATTGATTTCAGCTGTACGATTACCCAACAATCTGTTTTCGGACTATGCGGGAACGGATGTAGGAACCGATTTAATTGTGTTGCAAAAACAATCGGGAAAAGGTGTTTCCAATGATATGGAACGGAGTTTTATTGAAACAACCAATGATGAAATTTCAATAAACAGTTTGTTTACCGATATGTACCGAAATATCTATACCACACGCGACCGTTCCACCGATTTGTACGGAAAACCTGCTTGGGTTATGCGACACGAAGGTGGTGTAGAAGGTATTGCAAGCGATTTGAGTATAGTGTTAAACAAAGATTTCTCTCAACATTTAGACAAGGAGTATTATCAATCCAAAAACGAAAATTCAGAACGACTATCCCATCATTCAACAATTGATGGAGAAAATAAACCAATACATGAAGAGAGTAAAACAATTTATCCTGATTCTCTAAATCCTTTTTGGCAAGCTCTTGAAGAAGATTGGTTTCCTAAGGAAAAAGAATTTTGGGAAAAGTCCGAGAAAATTACAGCTAATTCTCAATCAAAAAAAGATGATACAGAAATATCCAAAGCAGAAACTGTTGAAAATGCATACGACTTAATTCCCAAAAACTTAATAGGTAAACTGCCGAAACTCTACGATACGGATGATGGGAAACCTATCGGCGATAAAATGGCACAATTACGTTTTTTCTTTCCGATGGGTGCATATACGGCTTACGTATTGGAACACGAGCCAAAAACAGGCGAACTTTTCACGCTTACCACGATGGATGGCAGAGATTGGGAGCTTGGTTATTCGTCTTTGACAGAAATCCAATCAATCAGTATCGGCGGATTGAAAGTAGAACGTGATTTATATTTTGAACCAACACAATTAAAAAATATCCCGGAATTAAAAGATTACGTGGGTAATCGTTTTACACCCGAAATTGTTGATGCAGAAATTGTTGAAGAAAAATCAAATAAAGTAAAGCAAGAAAACCGTCAAGCCGAAACTTTTCAAATTCCGAACGAATATACCCAAATCAAAAAAGAACATCCCGATGCCATAGTTCTTTTAAGGGTAAACGAATATTACGAAACCTAT
>MVZJ01000021.1 GCA_002069095.1 Bacteroidetes bacterium ADurb.BinA174
TTAAAGCCGGTTTACCCACGAGTTAAAACTCGTGGTAATTGATAAATGTTTTTAGGACACATTGCGGATAATCATTTAATTTTTTTATTTCTGAACTTTTCGAGTTAACAGGTATTCTTTATCTGTTAATTATGCACAGACAAGAATGTCTATGCACCCAATTTGAACAGATAGGAATGTCTGTTTACCCGATTTGAACAGACAGGAATGTCTGTCCACCCGTCTGTTTACCCGAAATATTTATCCATTGTATAATTAATTAGTAACTGCGTTTCGGCAATGGCTTGTTTTATTAGATCTTTTTGTGCTTCTATCTTTTCTATTCGTTTTGCAAATGAGGTTTGAAGAGAAAGGGGTGGAAAAGGCAAATCTACTTTCTCTAAATTTCCAACTGCTAACCCAGGTTGAGCAGCTCCTGTTGCAAGTCTATTTAAGTTTAATTCATCAAGAGTAAAAAACAACCATATTGTGTCATAGCTTGTAACTGGACTACATACAACAGCGTGTTCAGTCGCATGAAATTTTCCATTTGCTATTTTAACATTTCCACATAATGCACCCTGTCTTCCTATTAAAACAAAACTTCCTTCATGGGTGTATGAATGAGTAAATCCTCTTAACCCATTACCACCAAAACAAGGAAAAAGATTTTTGTTGAATGGTAAAATATCTTTTGCTTGCACAAATTGTCCTGCTTTAAGATTTGCAATCTCTCCCAACTTCCTAACTTCCCATCCTTTTTCGTTTTCAATTGGGTCGCCAAACATACTGTAAAAGGTAGATTGAGCTAAATTATCGTATTCTACGAGTTGTTGTTCCTGCAAGTTTTTCAAACGATGCAAAATATCCAATTCTTTTACAATCGCTTCTTGAATGGGAAGGGGTGGAATGGGGATTTCATAAGATTTTATTTGCTCAGAACCTATGTTTGGTTGTGCTACACCAGCTGCAAGTCTAAGGGTTTCCTCTACTTTGGTTTTTAAAAAGTAAAAAACAAAATGATTATTTACTGAATTAAATGTTCGTATTGCACCAACGCGCTGATTTAGATATATTTCATCATTTTTTAAGTAAATACCAATTTTACCCGTTGTAGCTCCTGACATTGCAATCAAAATATCATTTTGCTGAACTTTATATTTTGACAAATCAACCACATAATCTTTTTTATCAAAAAAAACAACATCAGTTAAGTCAACTTTTTCATCTTTTATGTTTGAAATTCTGACAATTGGAAATCCTACTTTCAAAAACAAATTACTCTTAAAAGCAAATCCATTGATAAATTCTGAAATCTCTCCCAATTTCTTTATTTCCCATTTTTCTTTCATAATAATTTTTTTATTTCTGAGCTTTTCGGGTTAACAGGTATTCTTACCTGTTAATTATGCACAGACAAGAATGTCTATGCACCCGATTTGAACAGATAGGAATGTCTGTTTACCCGTATTAAACAGACAGGAATGTCTGTTCACCTATATCTCGAATCACTAACCCGCTCAACGTAAACCCAAAAATGGCAGTTATGTGCACCAACGTTCCGTTTACGGTGGGTTTATCGAAAATGGCATCTTCAAGCGCGTTCTCGCGGGAAATTTGTTTTCCTTTATTTTCCTGAATTTCTTCGCTATAAACGCACATGATTTTTTTATGCGGTTTTTCTCCTTTGCGAAATCGCTGACGAAGGGCGGCGGCAAGACGACAACCTTTTACTTTCCAAAATTCGGCTACTTTAATTTGTTGCGAATCGATTTTTAAAGCTGCGCCCATCGATGAAAAAACTGTTGCCGAAGTTTTAGAGGCAGCAACTAATAGGTGCGCTTTGTGTTGTAGTGTATCAATGGCATCAATAATGTAATCATATTGTTCCAAATGAAACGATTCCGAACTTTCTTCGCTATATATTTCAGCGATAGCTGTTATTTGAGCTTCAGGATTAATCTCTTGAAGTCGTTTTTTCAGCACATCCACTTTTAGTTGGCCAACTGTAGTTGTGGTCGCAGGTAATTGCCGGTTTATGTTTGATGGTGCAACACAATCGGCATCCACAATGGTTAGTTGTGTGATACCGCTTCGCACTAATCCTTCGGCACACCAACTGCCTACACCACCCACGCCGAAAAGGATCACTTTTTTCGACATAAGGGCTTCCATTGCATCGGGGCCAATCAGCAACTGTGTACGGGCAAATAATTCGATAAAAGAATATTCCATAGGAGTGTATTATGGTACAAAATTAATTTTCTTTTAATCTACAAAAGTTTCTTTTATAATGCTTTTTACAGCATAAATTTCTTTTTCGGAAATTGTTCCAAGAGCTTTAATTATTCTTTGTCTGTCGATCGTCCTGATTTGATCGAGCATAATCCAACCGTCTGTTGTTTTTCCGATTATTGCAATTCTTGTAGGATAGTTTTTTGAACTGTGAGTTATGGGTGCAATCACAATAGTACGCAGGTATTTATTCATTTCGTTGGGTGAAAGAATCACGCATGGCCTTGTCTTCTTAACCTCACTACTCATAGTAGAATCAAGGTTTACCAATACAATCTCATATTGCTTTAGTTCCATTCTTCCTAATTTTCATCTTCAAAAATGTCGTCAAACACGAGTTGGTCATCACCATTTTCGTGCATTTTATTAAATGCTTGTTCCCAATTTTTCCTGGGTTCGGATTTGGGTTTCAGGATAATGTGGTTTTTTTCGAAAATCAGTTCAACCTTATCCTGAATGTTATACCTGTCTAAAAGCGTCTTGGATAGCCTGATTCCTTTAGAATTCCCAATATTTATTACCGATACTTCCATATTTGATTTTTTGTTATTACAAAGTAATTACTTTTAACTGAGTTGTACAAATCTACTTTCGAAAAATAACATAAAAAAACGGCCAACCAATTGTCAGCCGTTAAATTGTCACCCGGAGGGTTCAAATTTTTTCTTCCTCCTCTTCCTTCGTTAAGTCCAACTTAACATCGTCCTTACCACGGTCGAAGAACATTTTGCGTAACGGATTTTCGCGTGCTTCATCGTAAGCGCAACGGTTGTTGAAAATATCTATTGCCATGTAGATAGCCTGTCGGAAAGACTCTTCCGATGCCATATTTTTCCCTACAATATCGTAGGCAGTACCGTGATCGGGAGAGGTGCGCACAATAGGCAATCCGGCAGTGAAGTTCACACCCGAATCCATGGCTAAGGTTTTAAACGGTATCAATCCCTGATCATGATACATAGCCAAAATGGCATCGAATTCGCGATATTTTCCGGTTCCGAAGAATCCGTCGGCTGCGAGAGGTCCTACACACAGTATTCCCGCTTTCTGCGCCTCTTTAATGGCAGGCGCAATTATTTCGAGTTCTTCTTTTCCCAGCAATCCGTTTTCACCCGCGTGCGGATTTAGTCCGAGGACGGCAATCCGTGGTGTTTCTATGCGGAAATCGCGTTTAAGGGAACAATTAAGCGTTGTAAGTTTTTCTATGATAAGTTCTTTCGAAATTTTATTTGAAACTTCCGAAATGGGAACATGAGCGGTTACCAGCGCAATTCGCAACGAATTATTGGCTAAAATCATCAGCGCCTTGTTGCCTTCTGCAAACCTGTCCTGCAAAAACTCGGTATGTCCCGGGAAATGGAATTTATCGTTTTGTATGGTATCTTTATTGATGGGCAGCGTGACCAAAACATCAATTTTTTTTGCTGCAAGGTCTCTCGCGGCATTATCAAGAGCGATAAAAGCCGATTCTCCGGCTTTGGTGGTTGCCGTTCCCAATTCTATTTTCACTTCTTCTTTAACGCAGTTGAGTAAATTAATTTTTCCGAAACTGCAGTCGTCGGCGTAATTGATGATATGAAAATTGATGGGGCTGTAATTGAGCACTTTCCTATGATAAGATGCCGATTTGGGTGAACCGTAAATTACCGGCACGAAAAGCTCCTGAAGACGCTCATCGGCAAAGGTTTTTAGCAATATCTCATATCCCACGCCGTTAATATCTCCGTGCGTGATACCTACTTTTATTTGTTCAGACATTTTTGTTTGTTAGAAGTTTGATGTTTGACGTTATTCGCTTCGCGTAAATTCTATTTTTTGGGGAAGTTAATGGTATAAAGCGCTCCTTCCATACTCCGGATAAGGTTGCGTTTATCGGCTTCGGGCGCGAAAATAAAGACTTCAACTACCACTACCATATTGGTATTTTGATTCACAAAAGCTTGCGAAACAAACGGTCCGCCCATCATATCGCTGGTCATTTCCCAAAGTCCGCGTAATTCGGCGCGGAAAATGCCGTTGTATTCCATTTTTCGGTAGTCGGGGTCATAAGCGGTGGCAGTTGTCATGTGCGAATCGAAAGAGCCTGTAATGTATTCACCCAACACCCGATTACGGATACTGATAAGCGAATCTTTCTCGAAAACTGTTTCGGTAGTATAAGGAAACTGATAAATTACGATGTCTTTTCTTGCACGTCCGGCGCTATTGGTTGCCCAATAGAAATTCGGATGTTCGGTAATATTGGATAATCCTTTCGGATAGTGAATATTAAATCCAAACACCTGTTGGATACGCGATTGTGGTGTTCCTGAATCTTTAATGAGCCATTGCGCCGTGCGTTCCATTTCTTTGTTCAAAATGTAATCGACAATTCCTTCTTTGTTTTCTTTCAGGAAATTGATAAACGCCGTGGAGTCAGGCGCTCTGACAGTCATAATTATTTGGCCGGATGCGTATTTGTCGAGTTCCGATGAGAGTTTTGCAACACTGTAAATATTCGAAATTTCCGGTATAATAATATTCCGGGCAACTTTGAATGTGCTGGTAAAGTTTTCCGGTGTGAGTTGTATTATTCTGAAATTCGGTTCAAACTGTGGCAGTCCTTTAGCGGGTGAATTCAGCACTTCAAAAAGTGCGCGTCCCGTTGCGCCCTCCCAATCGTCTTTATCCATAATAACCAACACTTCGCTCGACAAGGAAGATGCCGATAGGAAACCGCCGCCATTGCACGAATTAAATAAGAGCACAGCCAAAAGCGGCAAAAGAAGTAAATTTATTAATCTCATAATATTTTCTTTAGGATTTATTTTTTAACAAAATTACAATTATTTGATTGTATATGAAACAAATCGTTCCGATTTATGATTATTTATAATTTACATGTAGTTGTTAAGACGATGAAAGTGGAATGCCGGATACTGGGTGTCCGATGTTAAAAAAATTATTCTCTATCAGTCTTGACTCTTGGTCTTTTTGATTCTTTCGTTGTTGACAACATGCCGCAGGCAGCAAAAATATCTTCGCCGCGCGATGCGCGAATGGTGCAGGTGAACCCTTTTGCGGTGAGAAAATCGCGGAATTTTATCATCGCTTCTTCTGTGGATGGAGCGAGGTCGTTTCCGGGAATTGTATGAAAGCGAATTAAGTTCACACGGCAATCCAACCCCGAAAGGAGTTTGCTGAGTTCGCGGGCAAATATCAGAGAGTCGTTTACGCCATCGAACATAATGTATTCAAACGACAACCGGCGCTGGTGTCTCCAGTCGTATTCCCGAAGCAATTCAATTATATCGGCAGCCTTGAAAGTTTTCTCTATCGCCATCAATGTTTGTCGTTGTGCGGAGAACGGACTGTGCAAACTTATTGCAAGATGGCATTTGCTCTCATCTAAAAATCTTTTCAGATTGGGAATTACACCAATAGTTGATAAGGTTATGCGTTTAGGACTCCACGCCAGTGCATAATCTGCCGTAAGTATTTCGATGGCTTTCATTACGTTATCGAAATTGTTGAGCGGTTCACCCATTCCCATAAAAACCAAGTTGGTAAGCTCATAGGCATCGGGAACAGAGTACACTTGATTCAGAATTTCGTTTACCGTAAGGTTTCCTAAAAAGCCCATTTTCCCCGTCATACAAAAACTGCAATCCATTTTACAACCTACCTGCGACGAAACACAAATGGTCAAACGCTCGTCTTCGGGAATGTTTACCGATTCTATAAACTTACCGTTTGTTACGGGAAAGAGCATTTTTTGCGTTCCGTCAACAGACGTTTTTATGTCTATAGGCTCGGCACGTCCAACATCGAAACGCTTTTTCAGAATATCCCTGTTACGAATGGAAATATTCGTCATTTCATCGATACTTTTTACACGTTTGATGTAAACCCAATCGGTAATTTGTTTGGCTGTAAATTTGGGCAAACCCAATTCCTGAATTTCTTTTTGAATTTCAGGAAGTGTCATGCCCAGCAGGTGTTGTTGTTCCATTGACTTTTTGTTTTACCGGTGCAAAATTACATGAAAATCTTCCTATTCCAAAGCTCCTGTAATAAAAATCAAGATTACCGTTTTTCCTATGTTTCCGTACCGTGCTCGAAGCACAAATGTTACCTTTATAATAATTAACAGGCTTTACGGCCTATTTATTAATTTAATTCCGGCAATTTTATGGAAAAAGCATGTGTCTTTGACGTTCGCAAAGATAGCATATTTGCTTGTGTCTTAAATGAAAAGGCTAAAAAAATTCAAGAAACGATTCGAGACACTTACTCCCGATTTAACCGAGTTGCGAGATGTACTTGTAGTGTACGGCTGTGGAAGTGCAGCCATGGAAAATAGAAACATTTATTGGATGCCTGTGTGGCGAACGTTAGAATCGGATGTTTAGCTTACTTTGGCCAATCCGTATTTTATCAGTCAACTGTCCGACAGAAAGAGCGATGCCAAATAGGAAACGACATGAGTTACTTTCAAAAAGCCATTCATTTAATCGGATGGGCAGGTTTAAAGCCCCGAAACGATGAAAACGCGGGTAAACCCACTTCATTGTTTACTACTCATTGGGAAATAAATTATGGGATTAAGCTATTACTCTTATTATCAAAAAATTATATTTTTTAATAAGTATATTTTAACATTTAGAAGTAAACTTTTTGTCCTAAAAGTTTTTTGTTAACTAAAACCGAAGTACTTTTGTGCTCGAAAAAATTGACTTTTAGCGAAAAGTCTATGGTAAATAAACTTGATTAAATACGTGAAGTACAAGCAAGTTTGAGTATTAACTAAAACATTTTTTATGAAGTATGTGAACTTTTGCCTTGCAGCAATAATTTCGCTTCTTTTAATGTCGAGCTCAATCAAAACCGACAAAACTTCCATAGGTTATTATCCCGGCGAACAAATTCCTAACATTGTTCTTAGCGGATTGGAAGGACAACATCTCGACTTAAGCGAGCACCAAGGTAAAAAAGTAGTATTAAGCTTTTGGGCGGCTTACGATGCCCAATCCAGAGCCAGCAACGTTCAGTTATATAATTATTTAAAAGAAAATGAGGCTGACGTTACGTTTCTGTCGGTTTCGTTTGACGAAAACAGGAACGTTTTTGAGAGAACCGTGCTCTTGGATAAGATTGATTTAAATTCGCAATTTTGCGATGAAAATGGGACCAACTCTGAAATCTATAAAGATTTTCAACTCAGAAAAGGTTTCAAAAGTTATTTAATAGACGAAACCGGTGTAATTACAGCAATGAACGTAACACCTGAAAAATTAAAGGTTTTGTTATAAAACGTATAGGAAAAAACGAGCGTTGAAAATTCAACGCTCGTTTTTTGTTTCCTGACTTCGACAATGCGTCACCCTAAAATTGTTTCCAAAAATTCTCGTCAAACAACATTGCTATTGACCTGTGTTTTTTCGTCAATAACATGATTTTGGATATTGAAGTGCCATGACTAGGAAGTTTTACTTTTAGCGTGGTTACAGTTTTAGCTATATCGAGTACTTTTTCTACACTAAGGTTTATATTGCTAATTTTAAGTATCCTTTCTAGTTCCTTATACACTTTATATGCTATAAAACAAATGCATACGTGCGCTTCTATGCGTTTGGGTGTAAAGTGAAACATCGGTCGCATTTCAAGATTACCTTTGGTAACACGATATGCCTTCTCTATTATCCAGAGTTCGTGATACAGTTTATAGACCTCCTGTCCGGATAATGATGTGTTTGTTTTATAACCTTTTAATCCATCCCATTGGGCATCTTCTTCGATTTTCGCTTGACTGATTGTAACTTTGACGTTATCGGAGAGTTCTAAAAATTTATTGTATCCTCTCTTGTTGATATTTTCTTTCGTTATTTTTCCACTTTTATATGATTTTTGCAGCCGTCTGACACCTTTTTCTCGATTATATCGGTCTTTTTTTGCTCTTTTATCTGTATAACCAACGACTAATTTAACTTTGCCTTGTTGGAGTTCGTGGAACAATCCGTCTTGCTTTTTAAGTGATAAAATCCATTGTTTGACTTCTTCCGATTCATTCTTAATTCGAGCACCAATTATATATTTGTAACCGCCGGATTCTAAAAGGTCTAAATTTCTCTTATTTATCAATCCGGAATCTGCTATCACTACAAAATCCTTTAAGTTAAAACGTTCTACAAAATCCTCTACAATAGGTATCATTGTGCGCGCCTCGTACTGTGAGCCATTGAACAAAGAATACGCTAAAGGATAACCATCACGACTCACTAAAAGTCCTAAAACGACTTGTGGTTGACCATGTTTTCCGTCTTTAGACCATCCTTTTTCTCGGAGTTCATCCTCTTGATCTGTTTCAAAATATAGTGTGGTAACATCGTAAAATACAACACCAATGTTTCCGCCTAAAATACGACGAGTATGTTCAACGCTAATTTGTTGTATCTTTTCTTGTTGTGTACTGTGAAGCTTATCCAGATAGCGATAAATTTTATGTAGTTCAACATCTTCATCAAAATACGATTTTAGATATTCAACCGTGGCAGCTTTGCTTAACGGCTGGCTAATGCGAGCAATAACTAAGTGTTTGAGAATTTCATCATCTATCTTGTCAAATCCAACAAGTCTAAAAACTTGTTCTAAAATAAGTTGTGTGCCATTTAAAAGAATACTTTCTACATTAGATAAAAAATACTTTGTTAGATTTTCTTCTGCCTCTTCTTGTGCTTGTTCCTGAAAAATATCACGTGCTCCGGTCTGTGATTTTATCCAATTTCTAGCTTGTTCATAGTAATGCGCGATTTCTTCTTCATCCTTTGATACACCAATAGTTATAACTTCTTTGTAAAAGCCTCTGCTTTTATCTACTACAACGATACTGGTACTGCCGGAGCGGTTCTTCTTTTTTCTAATAAACATATCGTAAAGATAGTTTATTTTTTGTTTGCGCCACCCAAATGACAAATTTTATTTTAATATCAAACTGTATATTAGGCTTTTAGATTTTTGGAGGGTGGCGCGTGTCGAAGTCAGGAGGAAAAAACGAGCGTTGAAAATTCAACGCTCGTTTTTTGTTTTATAAATTATCAATCTGTTTAGAAGGTAATCAAGCCTTTTCCGGTCATCTCTTTTGGAACATCAATTCCCAAAATCTGACAAACTGTGGGCGATACATCGGCTAAAATACCAGGTTCTACTTTCGCGTTTTGTTCTTTTGTTACATAAACAAGCGGAACAGGGTTCAACGAGTGTGCCGTATTGGGTGAACCATCAGCATTAATTGCGTTATCTGCATTTCCGTGGTCAGCAATGATAATAGTTTCATAGTCGTTTGCTTTTGCAGCTTCAACAACTTTTTCCACACATTTGTCAATTACCTTAACAGCTTCAATAATAGCTTCTTTTACGCCTGTGTGGCCAACCATATCGCCGTTGGCAAAGTTCAACACGATAAAGTCATATTTTTGAGAATTAAGTGCTTTAACCATTTCGTCAGCAACTTCGGGAGCACTCATTTCCGGTTTCAAGTCGTAAGTAGCCACTTTTGGCGAAGGAACAAGGATGCGATCTTCACCTGGGAATTCTGCTTCACGACCGCCCGAAAAGAAGAAGGTAACGTGAGCAAATTTTTCAGTTTCTGCTACGCGCAACTGCTTTAAACCAAGATTGGAAACATACTCGCCCATCGTGTTTTCCACGTTGTCTTTATCAAAAAGTACATTTAACCCTTTGAAAGTGCTGTCGTAAGGCGTCATTGTAAAATATTGCAACGGAATGGTGTGCATACCATGTTCATGCATATCTTCTTGTGTAAGAACAATAGTCATTTCCTTTGCACGGTCGTTACGGAAGTTGAAGAAAATTACTACATCGTTTTCTTCAATGGTTGCCACAGGATTTCCGTCAGAGTCCACATGAACGATTGGTTTGATGAACTCATCAGTAACATCGTTATCATACGAATCTTGCACAGCCTGAACCATATCTGTTGCAGGTGTTCCCACACCATTAACCATCAGGTCGTATGCTTCTTTTATACGTTCCCAGCGTTTATCTCGGTCCATTGCGTAGTAGCGCCCGACAATGGAAGCGATCTTACCCGTTGTTTTATCCATGTGGTTTTGCAATTGTTCGATAAAACCTTTTCCGCTTTTCGGGTCGGTATCGCGGCCATCCATAAACGCGTGAACGTAAGTGTCTGTTACGCCGTATTCTTTGGCAATGTCAATTAATTTCAGTAAATGATCCAGCGAGCTATGCACACCTCCGTCGGAAACTAAACCAAGTAAGTGAATTTTTTTATTATTATCGCGGGCATAAGAATACGCTTTTACAATTTCAGCATTTTGCATGATGCTGTTGTCGCGACACGCACGGTTAATTTTTACCAGATCCTGGTAAACCACGCGTCCGGCGCCGATATTCAAGTGACTAACTTCCGAATTGCCCATTTGTCCGTCGGGCAATCCCACATTTTCGCCGGATGCCAGCAAATAAGAATTAGGGTAAGTTGCCAGTAATTTATCCCAGTTAGGCGTAGGCGTATTGTAGATTAAGTCTGCTTCCGATTGGTTACCAATGCCCCAACCATCTAAAATCATTAATAATGCTTTTTTTCTCATTTTATTATAGTGTTATTTTTGTAATCAGTTGTTTTATAAATATTCCAAGGTGCAAATTTACTCATTTCTCGGTGTTTATCGTTTACTTTTTTCGATTATCTTGTTAATAAGATTTGCGTTTTATTTTCTAATTAATCGTTTTTCGTCTTCCTGTCTTCTTATGATGCGAATCTGCAAAACAAGCAGGTAGAGCGATAGAAGTGACGCTAAAAAATCTGAAACCGGCATGGCGATCCAAACGCCGTTAAGACCGAAAAGTGTTGGAAAAATCAACAATAAGGGGACTAAAAAGATAATCTGACGGCTTAAACTCTGAATAATGGCTTTTTTGCCTGCCCGATACTTTGGAAAAAGTTTCCGGCAACGACTTGAAATCCCACCAAGGGAAAGGCGATTAAACTTAGCCTTATACCGTTTTCAGCAATATCGAGGAGTGCCTGATCGTTCGTAAATGCGCCGGCAAATTGCCGTAGGAAAAACATACCGATGATAAACCCCGTACTCATGATAATAGTGGCAATTTTAACGGTATAGTAAAACGTATCTTTAACCCGCAAAAAGTTCTTGCCTCCGTAGTTATACCCGACAATCGGCTGAGTGCCTTGGTTTAATCCCACAACAGTCATAATGATGATTAGCAACATAGAGTTAAGAATTCCGTAAGCGCCTACGACTAAATCACCACCGTGTTTCAGCAGCGAAGTATTCAGTAAAACCGCCACTCCCGATGCACGCATCATATTGTTGAAACTGTAACAAAGGCTGATAAAAACATTCCCAATAAGGACTATTTGCAAGTATTCCCGCGCGTAGGACAACGTGTATTCCGTAGCTCCGAAGGCGATAAGAATATTATCGAGATACACATAGAAAACCGTCATAACCACTGCGTTGAACAACAGGATAAGATGGAGTGAGTTACCCAGGATTTGTTCTGCGGTATGTTTCTTTCGCCCAAACTAATGGAAATGCGGTTTGCGGCACCAACACCAACCAACATACTGTCGAAGCCAGTATGGTAACCGGAAAAGATATCGCCAGACCCGAAATAGCAAGCGCCCCGACTCCCTGGCCGATAAAAATCCGGTCAACAATGTTATAAAGCGTATTTACAAGCGTACCAATGATGGCAGGAATGGAATATTCCCACACAAGAGGGGCTATTTTCTTTATTTCGAGATTGAGTTCCTTATTTGTAACGGAGTCTTGCAAAGCAAAAGTGTAGTTTTAATTTTTTTTGTAAGCCGATGAGGATCGGCATAACATTATCTATCCGTTTTATAACGGAATTATCACAATTTATGTTCGTAAAAATTTCCCTATCGTTTGCGCGTCATTACATCCAACACGATTTTATCGGTTTCTACCATGCCTTGATTACCGATAATGGCTAGATTTTGAATGGTTTTATCCACGTCTTCATCCACAATTCCTTCTTGCGACGTTACCACCCGATTCTCTATCGCCATTAGTGCAGATAGCATGGCCGTGGATGTGCCGCTGGCAATTTTCAGCGCACAACTAGGTTTTGCTCCGTCGCAAATCATTCCGGTGATGTTCGCAATCATGTTTTTTATGGCGAACGTTACTTGCGCATAATCGCCACCCATTAAGTATGTTATGCCGCAACTTGAACCTGCCGATGCCACCACGCACCCGCACAACGCCGATAATCTTCCTAAGTATTGTTTAATGTAGATAACCGATAAATTGCTGAGAATTAGTGCCCGGATGAGACTTTCCTCATCACTGCCCGCATCTTCGGCATACGTGAGAACGGGAATGGTAGCTGCCACTCCCTGATTTCCGCTACCGGAATTACTCATTACCGGAATTAATGCGCCATCCATCCGCGCATCACACGCTCCCGCGGTTGCCGAAATCATTCGACTGTGAGGATTTTCTCCAAAAAGGATTTTCCCTTTCTCTCCCGTTACGCTTTTTGCAACATTATGCCCGTAACTTTGTTTTTGGGATTGTAGCGACGCGTCACGATTCATTTTGGCTGCTTCGAGGATGAAATTCAGCTCATCAATGGGCGATTCGATGGCAAATTGATATACTTTTTGAAAGGTAAGCGTTATGTCGTCTTCCTCTTCTTCTGTGGATTTTATTTCTTTTTTTAATAATTCGATACCGTTTTTTTCGATATACGTAAACTGTGTGTGACTGCCTCGAATAACTGCCTTAGACGATTCGTTTCCCGCGAAACACCGAACTTCGATATACAATTTATCTTCTATTTCGGTTGCAACATCAATCTTAATTCGCTGGTCGTGGATGAAAAGCTTGCCGCGTTCCACATCGGCGGGTTTGAGGTTTTGAAGAACTTCCAGTCCATACTCCGATTTTCCAATTAACGCGCCTAGTGCAACGGCAATAGGCAACCCTATCATCCCTGTTCCCGGGATTCCCACTCCCATAGCATTTTTTAGCACATTAGGGCTCAAAATCACGTCAATGCGTTCGGGTTCCTGTCCTAGTGTTTCGGTGGCTTTTGCTACGCAAAGCGATACAGCGATAGGTTCCGTACAACCAATGGCAGGAATTATTTCGCGCTGCATCAGTCGTTTTATTTTTTTTCTTTCTTCGGGATGTAACATGAGAGTGTGTGGTTTAATGATTTTAAGTACGATGCAAAGTTACATAAAAAATGTAGAAAGCCGAGAGAAATGAAAGACTAAATACGTTGATTTAAGTACTAATCTTAGCATGCATTAAATTTAAAATATAGGGGAGAAAACAGCAAAAACAAATTTTTCTTTGGCGTATTCAAATTTAATTGTATATTTGAATGCTAAATATCCTTAAACATATGACACACAGCGAATATTTACTTCATTATGTTTGGAAATTCAGGTTGTTTAATCAAACGAACCTGCAAACCTTAGATGGCAAAAAAATAGAAGTAATAGATACGGGGATACATAATACCGATGCCGGTCCCGATTTTTTCAATGCCAAAATAAAAATCGATGATAAAGTGTGGGCGGGAAATGTGGAAATCCATCAATCGTCCGACGATTGGAACAAGCACGGACATCATACCGATAAAAACTACAATTCGGTAATTTTGCACGTGGTTGAAACTGTAAAAAGCGAAGTGAAAAATCAGAAAGGATTACTGGTTCCGCAAATGAAACTGACGGTCCCCGATAACGTAAGAAAAAATACGGAATACCTGCTCAACAGTGTCTCGAATATTCCCTGTAAAAATCATCTGCCCGAAATCGAAAAGAAAATCGTAAACTCCTGGTTAAGCGTACTCGGAATTGAGCGGCTGGAGCGAAAAACCAACGACATCTTTACCCACTTGGAGCGTTTCAATAATTCGTGGGAGCAATCGTTTTACGTATTGCTTGCCCGAAATTACGGATTCGGACTCAACTCAGATGAATTTGAAAGATTGGCCCTTAGCTTACCCTTCAATCATATTCAACGGCACAGCGACAGTTTATTTCAGGTGGAAGCGTTACTGTTCGGACAAGCCGGAATGTTGAACGACGATTCTGTTTTAGATGATTACTACTTGCAACTGAGAAAAGAATACGATTTTCTAAGGTACAAGTATCATTTGAAGTCCATTGATGGATTTCTTTTCAAAAAATTGCGGGTTCGTCCCAATGCCTTTCCGCAGGTGCGCATCGCGCAATTAGCTGCACTGTTGCAACAATCGGGCAGGTTATTTTCATCTATTCTGGAAAAAGAAGATTACAAACAATTGCGGCTGCATTTTCAGGCCGAAACTTCCATTTATTGGCAAACACATTATTCCTTCGGAAAAGAATCGAAAAAAACCGATAAATACCTCGGCGATTCTTCACTCAATATCATTCTCATCAACACCGTTGCTCCTATTCTCTTTGCCTACGGCAGAAAAACCGATCAGGAAAAGTTTTGCGACAGAGCGTTGCACATTCTGGAATCTATAAAACCGGAGCGAAACGTCATTGTGAACGAATTTAAAGAAAACGGAGTTGTACCCGTGCATGCCTTCGATTCGCAAGCGCTCATTCAGCTTCGTAAAGAATATTGCGATAAACGAAAATGCCTGTATTGCAAAATCGGATATCAGATTTTAGCCCGGTAATGCATTAAAATTTTCCTCATTTTTCTCAATTTCCATTTTTTTAAACATCAAAACTCTAAAAACTACGTAAATCGTTGTATTTTTGCGCCGATTATGCTAACCGAAGTAAGTTTAGAATGATAAGGTTTCTAGAATATATATTTTTACTTTTTTTACCTGCCGGTATTCTGTTTTTATTGAATTCGTGCGCCAATATAGCCTCACCTACGGGTGGATTGTACGATGAAACTCCACCGCGTGTTATTCGTTCCAACCCGCAAAACAACGAATTGAACGTAAAACGGAGAATCCTTGAAATTGAATTCGATGAGAATATAAAAATTGAAAAAGCTAACGAAAAAGTAATTATCACGCCGCCGCAACTGGACTTGCCGGTGATTAAATCGGTGGGGAAGAAAGCAGTTGTAGAACTAAATGATGAACTTTTACCGAACACAACCTACACCATCGATTTCACCGATGCCATTGTGGATAACAACGAAGGAAATCCGCTCGAAAACTTTTCCATTTCTTTTTCCACCGGCGACCAACTCGATACGCTTGCCGTTTCCGGCAAAGTGCTGACGGCAGAAAATCTTGAACCCTCGCAAGGAATTTACGTGGGTATTCACTCCAATATGGACGACACCGCGTTTGTGAGAATACCTTTCGAGCGAATTTCGAGAACCGATTCACGGGGAAGATTTACGGTTAGGGGATTAGCCTCCGGGAAGTACAAAATTTTCGCGCTCAACGATAAAAACCGCGATTACAAATACGATAACCCGCAGGAAGACATCGCTTTTCTCGATTCCATTATTATTCCGTCATCGATGCCTGCCGTGCGGCAAGATACTATTTTTAAAGACAGCGTCACCATCGATACCATCAAAGAGGTAAACTACACGCGTTTTCTCCCCGATGATATTTTGCTGCGTTCGTTTTCATCCGTTTTTCAACGGAAATACTTTCAAAAACACGAGCGCCCAATGCGGGAAAAGCTCAATATCTTTTTCGCCGCACCAACCGAAGAACCCACTTTCGAATTACTGAAACCGGCATCGGTTAATGAAGATTGGTACGTGATGGAAAAAAGTAAAGGAAATGATACCATTTCGCTGTGGATTTCCGATTCGTTGATTTCGAGACAGGATACTGTCATCATGAAAATGAATTACCTGAAAACGGATACGCTGAACCAAGACCTTATGCAATCGGATACGTTGAGTTTTAACTTCCGTGAACCTCGGCAATCCCGTCGAGAGAAAGAAGACGAAGAAAAGAAAGCGGAAATCCGCTTTTTAGGAGTTAATCATAACATCCGATCTCCGCACGAAATTTATTCGCCCATTCAACTGGAATTTGAACAGCCGGTTATCGATTTCGATTCGTTAAAAGTTCAACTTACGCACGAGGTCGATTCCGTTTTCACGCCCATCAAGTTCACAATGATCAGCGACACACTTAACCCGCGAAAATACACGTTGCAGCACAAATGGGAGCCGGCAGGGAAATATAAACTGACTATCGATTCGGCTTCTGTACATAGTATTTACGGGTTATGGAACAACAAAGTGGAACAGGCGTTCGCCGTAAAAGCGCTCGATCAGTACGGGAACATAATGTTTCAGTTATCTGGGTTGCCATCAGATAAAACCGCTTACGTAGAGCTGCTTGACAAATCGGATAAACCTTTTCGAAAAGTACGTGTCAAAAACAACGAAGCGCTGATTTTCGATATTAATCCGGGAACCATTTATGCCCGACTTTTCATAGATGACGACGGAGACGGTGAATGGACGACAGGCGACTATGAAAAGAAAAGACAACCCGAAATGGTTTACTATTATCCGAGAGAATACGAAATAAGGGCTTTTACGGATCACGAGGAGGCGTGGAACGTAACGGAACTAACGTTGGATAAGCAAAAACCGCTTGACATAACCAAAAATAAACCCGAAGAAAAGAAACGCCGCAACCTGAACGAAGAACGTCAGCGCCAGCAACAACAAAATCAGCGCGGAAGTTCTCCTTTCTCCCGAGGAACAGGCGGAACGCGAGGTATGGGCGGACCAAGCACTCCCATGCAGAGAATGAGTACTCCTACCCGTTAATCATACTTAACCCAAATGAACAAAAATGAACAAAACTATTAAATTATTTCTTCTTTTTTTCATTCTTACCTTACCTTTGGCACAAGGCGTAAATGCTCAGTGCAAGATTGTGAACAACGCCTTTAAGGGTGGAGAGAATATAACCTACGATCTGTATTTCAAGTACGGAATCGCCAATGTTCGTGCAGGCAAGGGCTCGATGAAAACCGAAATGGTGAATTATCGGGGCAACAGCGCTTACAACGCTCGTATGTTACTCAACACTACCGGAGTAGCCGGAAGTCTTTACACTGTTAACGATACGCTTGTTTCTTACATCGATATGGATTTACGTCCGTTGCTTTTCACTAAAAATGCTTTCGAAGGAAAGGATTATTCCCAGGAGATTCAGTCTTTTACATATAGCGGCGATGGAATTAAAGTGCGAACTAACCGCATTTTCAACGGAAAAAAGAAATTCGAAGAAACCATTACCACCAACGACTGCACGTACGATTATCTATCAGTATTGGCGCTGATAAGAAACATGGATTATACGGGAATGAAGCTCGGTGATTCGAAGCCGATTCGCTTTTTGTCGGGTAGAGAAATAGTGAATATGACCGTTAATTACGATGGGATATCGAAGATTAAAGCCAATGACGGGAAAACCTATAACACAATCCAGATTTCCCTGACCATTCACGACAAATCTTTCAAAAACAAGAAAGAGGCCATCAGCGCATCGCTTACCGATGATGAAAACCGGATTCCGGTTATCATAAATACTCATTTAAACATCGGCGCCATTCGCGCGGTGTTGAAAAATGTTACAGGACTTCGAAACTAAGAAACAGTTTCTAAATAATCTCTTATTAATTTTCTTAACGTATGAAAAAGCAAATTTTTCTTTTCTGTGCACTCTTTGTAATGCTTATTTCTACTAATACCGGCATTTTAAAAGCACAAACTACGAGTGAACCGTATGTGATTCTAGTTGAATTTATTTTGGATGAAGCCAAAACTGATGAAGCCATTGAGTTGTTGTCTGATATTCAGTTGCAAACGCTCGAAAACGAAGAAGGATGCCTTGTTTACGATGTTCTGCTATGCGAGGGAGACTCCACAAAAGTATTTATTTACGAGAGTTACGAAAGTGAAGATGCGTATAAAGTGCATTCCAGCGCTCCTTATTTCAAGGAGATTGTTCTGAAAAAGTTGAAACCGCTAATCAAAAGTCAAAAAATAACTAAGGTTTTTCCATTGAACTTCGACGGAGAGTTTGGCGACGCTGAAATTTAACTTTCCGTCCGAATACTCAAAGCGGCCCTGACGGATAGTTTTTTCCGTATTATTAAAGGAAATTTATCTCCGTAAAAAACTGTCTGTATATTTCAGCTTTTTCGGTTAACGGTTTCGGATATGCCCTCGATGATGACGGCATTCGGTAAAATTTGTATTGTTTGTTGAGAAAATCAATCGCAACATAACTCCCGATTTTAGGAGCGGGAGGTGTTTCAGGAAAAAGCGATCGAAGAGTTTCGGTCGCTTTTTCGCCTGTTGTAACTATAGCCTCGCAATCCGGGATTTTCGATAAAATGCTTTTTAGGTCGAGTGGAGTAACTATTTCCAGAAAATTATCCGATGCATTGCCTTTGTGGCGGATAACTTCCTGCGCTGTATCGTAAACGGCAATTCCTTTTTCTTTCAGAAAATCTACAATTCGTTGCTTGTCAAACGTTTTTTTATTTTTCGTTAGGAAATAATCCTTTTCATCGAAAAATACCAACCCGAAAATGCGCCACATATCGTTTTGAAAATTCGGATAATAAAAATCCATCTTCCATTTCGCCTTCGGCGGAGGAAAACTGCCCAGCATCAGCAACTTTGAGTTTATGGGAAGGAAAGGTTGTAGCGGATGAACTTCTACTGTCATTTCAAACGAAGTGAAAAATCTAACTAATTAGCCTTTACAACGGAAACTTTTCCCTAATCGGATCGTCGTATTGCTCTTGCAAACGTTTCAGTTCGGCTTTCAGTTCCTTAGTGATCTCCTCATAACCAGCTTTGCCGTAGAGATTGTTCATCTCATTAGGATCTTGTTGTAGGTCGAAAAGCTCCCATTCGTCAATGTCATTGTAAAAATGAATAAGCTTATACCGGTCAGTACGAACTCCGAAATGCCGCTTCACAGCATGTTCGCCCGGAAATTCGTAGTAATGATAGTAGAGCGATTTCCGCCAATTCTTTGGGGCTTTCTCATTTTCGAGTAACGGAAGCAACGAAACGCCTTGAATATCTGACGGAATCTCCACACCCGCAATTTCGAGCATCGTTGGTGCAAAATCGATGTTTTGTACTAATTGCGCAATTTCGCCGTGTTTTTTGAATCTGGGAGGCAATTGCATAATCAAGGGCGTACTGAACGATTCTTCGTACATAAACCGTTTGTCGAACCAGCCATGCTCGCCCATGTAAAAACCTTGGTCGGAAGTATAAATAATGATAGTATTTTCCATCATGTTGTTCTTTTCCAGATAATCAAGTACACGTCCGATATTCTCGTCAAGTGATCTAATGGTTTTTGCGTAATCGCGCATATAGCGTTGGTATTTCCACTCGGCAAGTTCTTTACCTTGCAAATTGGCAGCGTAAAACTCATCAATGATGGGTTGATAGTGTGCATCCCACGCTGCTTTTTGTGCGGAGTCCAAACGAGCGTATTCTCCGTGAATGTATCCTTCCGATAATCGGGTTTTCACACCGGGACGATACATCTTCAAATCGTTTACAACATCCATATCGTGTGCGCTGGCGATGCTCATTTCCTGTGTGGAAGCGGCTTTTCTTCCCGTGTAATCGTCATAGAAATTGGTAGGAAGTTCAAAGGTCTTGTCTTCGAAATCCTTCAAATGTGTGGTGTCGGACATCCAGTTTCGGTGCGCTGCTTTGTGATGCAGAAACAGGCAGAATGGTTTTTCCTTATCGCGTCCGTTTTCGAGCCAATCTAATCCGAAATCAGTAATAAGATCGGTAGCATAACCTTTGAAATTTTTTCTTCCTTCGGAAGTAATAAAATCGGGTTGATAGTAATTGCCTTGTCCGGGTAGAATAATCCAATGGTCAAAATTCGTGGGTTCACTGTCTAAATGCCATTTTCCTACCATCGCAGTTTGGTATCCGGCTTGCCGAAGCAACTGCTGAACGGTTTGTTGCGATCCATCGAAAGCCGTTGAATTATCTAATTTTCCGTTTTTGTGGCTGTGTTTTCCTGTAATGAGGCAAGCACGGCTTGGTCCGGAAATAGAATTTGCAACAAAAGCATTGCGAAATATAACGCCGTTATTGGCAATTCGGTCAAGGTTGGGCGTTTCGATATGGCGATTATCATAACAACTCATCATCTGGCGTGTGTGGTCATCGGTCATGATGTAAACGATGTTCAACGGTTTCGATTCCTGTTGTGCTTTACCGACACAAGAAGCTAAAGCGGTGGCTCCGGCTAAAGGAACTATCAGTTTTGTCTTATTGAAATTCATTTTAATGATTATCCGCAATTCTTCCTAAAAGAATTAGCCTAAAAAAGCTGTAAAATATTAAGTAAAACACTTGT
>MVZJ01000022.1 GCA_002069095.1 Bacteroidetes bacterium ADurb.BinA174
AATCGACCGCCTTGACCATATCCTCGATGACTTTCTTGGCATCGCCAAACACCATCATGGTCTTGTCCAGATAGAACAGTTCGTTGTCCAGACCGGCGTAGCCGTTTGCAATTAGGCACAGATGATAGTTTCAGGCGATGCGTATTCGGAGTTTTGTCATGCACAATCGGGTCAATGTTTCTTTTGCTGCCCTGATATGGTATCGGATGTGGAATCTTCATATAATCCTATTTTTTACAAAATTAATCATTTTCTTTCAACATGTCTAATCAATGATAGGTTGTCTTTTAGAATGGGGTACAACGGGCGTTATTGAAATATTAGTATATTTTTGTTTTCGGCTATTTCGCATTTACGAAAGTATTTTATAAAAACAACTGAGGGTGTCACTTAAAGCAACACCCTCAGTATAAATCATTAATCCTCTAAAAAATTAGGATACATATAATCCGTAGCAGGAATGAAGGTTTCTTTAATGGTTTGAGGAGAAACCCAACGAAGCAGGTTAAACAGCGAGCCTGCTTTATCGTTTGTCCCCGATGCGCGTCCTCCGCCAAACGGTTGCTGGTCGACTACGGCGCCGGTGGGCTTGTCGTTTATGTAGAAATTACCTGCGGTATGGGTGAGGCGCGTGGTCATTTTCTCGATATTGGCCCGGTCAGCCGAGAAGATAGCTCCCGTAAGCGCGTAATCGGTAGTTGTATCGAGGATTTCCAGCGTTTCATCCAATTTTTTCGGATCGTAAATATACACGGTGAGGATGGGGCCGAAAAGTTCTTCCTTCATGGTGATGTAATCGGGTTTTTTTGCAAGAATAACTGTAGGCTCAATAAAATAACCTTTCGATTTATCGTAATTTCCACCCATTATCACTTCGGCATCGGACGATTTTTTTGCATCGTCGATGGCTTTTGCCAATTTGTTGAACGATTCTTCATCGATAACGGCATTCACGAAATTGGTAAAGTCTTCGGGGACACCCATTTTTATCGATTTCAAATCAGCTTCCATGTATTTCTTTACATCGTTCCACAAATTTTCGGGAATGTAAGCGCGTGAAGCGGCAGAACACTTTTGTCCCTGATATTCGAACGCTCCGCGTGTAAGTGCGGTTGCCACTTGCTTGGCATCGGCAGTTGCATCGGCAAAAACGTAGTCTTTTCCACCGGTTTCGCCCACGATGCGCGGATACGATTTGTATTTCTCCATGTTTCCGGCAATGGTCTTCCACATTCCGTTGAAAACGCCGGTTGAACCTGTAAAATGCAATCCGGCAAACTCGCGGTGATTGAAAATTACATCGGCAGCTTCTCTTCCGCCCACGTAAACCAGGTTGATAACACCATCGGGCAATCCGGCTTCTTTCAGCACCTTCATAATCAGGTGAGCCGAGTAAACTGCCGTTTTCGATGGTTTCCAAACTATGGTATTGCCCATCAGCGCGGGAGCGCCGCCTAAGTTGCCGGCGATGGATGTGAAATTGAATGGTGTGAGTGCGAAAACAAATCCTTCTAACGGACGCCAAACGGTGCGGTTCCAGATTCCCGGAGCCGAATTGGGCTGCATGGCGTAAAGCTCGTACATATTACGAACGTTGAAACGATAAAAATCGATCAATTCGCAAACGGCGTCAATTTCAGACTGAAAAGCATTTTTCGATTGCCCAATCATGGTTACGGCATTGAAATCGTACCGGTACGGCCCGGCAATCAGTTCGGCAGCTTTCAGAAAAATGGCGGCGCGGCTTTCCCAATGCATGGCTTCCCACGCGGGTTTTGCTTTAAGTGCAGCATCGATGGCCATTTGTACGTGCGTTTTATCGCCCTGATGATAGTGCCCAAGCAAATGTTGGTGATCATGTGGCGGACGAACGTCGAACAAATTGTTTGTACGCACTTCTTTTCCGTCGATAATCATCGGGATGTCCAATCCGCCTTTGCCCAGTTCGGCAAGTTTCAACTTCAAGGCTTGTCTCTCAGGTGATCCCGGAGCATAACTCTTCACGGGTTCGTTCTTAATTTCGGGTAATTTGTAAACTCCTTTTGGCATAAAATGTAATGTTTTTTGTGTGGTTTAATAATTAACTGTTAGCTATTTTGCCCGCTTATCGACAGACAAGACTTTTAAACCTTCATAACGGAAAACCATTATAAGACTTTTAAGTTGTATTATTCTACTTCACTGCCAATGGCCAATGGCCAATAGCTAACAGCCTATTTTAACAATTACAAATTTACAAAAAAAACACGGAAAAGCGTAATTTCTCAATAAATTAAAAGAAAAAATCATTTTTAACACTTTCTCATGCAACGTTTTTTAGTTTTTTTCATCTATTATATGTAATATTGCAATTCATTTAATGAATTAGATGAAAAAATACAGAATATTTATATTGCTTTTTTTGTTTGCGGGGGCTTCAACAATGTTTTTTTCTTGTTCCAATGAAGACGCGTTGGACCTGCAGAATGAAATGCTTGAATTACAATCGCCTTACGGAGAATGGAAGTTGAGGGGATATGGAACTACAGAAAGCAAACAAGAAATATTAGTTACAGCTGATCGGAGTTCATATTACTTAACGTTGAAAAAAGACAGTACTTTTACCGGCACTTCATCAACTAACCAAATTGGCGGTAAATTTACAATTGATACTCACAGAGGTGTCATAAGTTTTTCACAAGCCGATTTCTATTTTACTAACAGTAAAAGGGTTAATGAAACAAATGATGGCAGCATCTATTTGAGCCGGCTTTTAAAGGTGACAAATTACAGGGTTTATACCGATCAATTGCATCTATATTACTCCGACAAAGAATATATGGCCTTTGTAAAGCCTGGTAATAAATAACCATGCGTTGGTTGTTCCGCGAATAATCTATTGTTGTGTCAATTATAAAATGACGCATAGTGTATTTGTAAACTCTTATCAATGATTGGGTTTTAATTCGAAACCCTTGACTTAACACTATACTGTTATTATTCTCCGTTATTTTGATAAAGATTTTTTTCATTTTTAATCTGTTTTGAATGAAAAAAATCTTTACCTTTGTGCCCAAAATCTAAATACTTTATTAAAAGACTTATGCTATTGACACACAACATTATCGATTTCAACAACTCAGAAATCGCTTTCCGCAACAAATCGAATGCCGACTTACGACAAGCTCATTTGTTATTTAAGGTAATGAACAATGCCGGTTTGGTAAAAACCGGTAAACATTTGATTAATTTGGCTTTTGCCATCCATTTTCCGGTTAAAGGAATTTTACGCAACACCATTTACAAGCATTTTGTGGGAGGAACTTCTATTGAAGATTGCGCCAAAACCATCGAAAAATTAGCTGCACGAAACGTGGGAACTATTCTCGACTTTGCCGTTGAAGGTGAAGAACGCGATGATCTTTTCGATGCTACCTGCGCCGAAGTAATCCGAACGATAGAGATCGCACATAACAATAAAAACGTGCCATTTAGTGCGTTTAAGATAACCGGTATCGGCCGGTTCGACTTGCTTGCTAAGGTTAGCGAAAAAGCGCAGCTTACCGAAGAAGAATCGGCAGAATACAAGCGGGTTTATGATCGTGTGGAATCTATTTTCAAACGCGGATACGAATTGAGCGTTCCGGTGCTTATTGATGCGGAACATACATGGATACAACCCGTTATAGACAATTTGGTAATGGAAATGATGGCTAAATACAACAAAGAAAAAGCCATTGTGCAAAACACGTATCAGATGTATCGCCACGATTCTATCGAACGATTAAAACAGCACCACAAAGAAGCTTTGGCCGGAGGATTTAAATTCGGACTGAAAATCGTACGCGGAGCGTATATGGAAATTGAGCGCGCCCGCGCTGCCGAAATGGGTTATCCGTCGCCAATCCAACCCGATAAACCGGCTACCGATCGCGATTTCGATGAAATAATCCGCTACTTTGTCGATAATATCGATACTATCTATTTTATGGTAGCTACGCACAACGAAAACAGCTCGCAACTGCTGGCGCAACTCATCGATGAGCACGGTTTGCCACACAACCATCCCCACATTTATTTTTCGCAACTTTACGGAATGAGCGACCACATTACCTTTAATTTAGCCGAAAAAGGCTACAATGTTGTAAAATACGTGCCTTACGGTGAAATAAAAACCATGATGCCTTATCTTTTCCGTCGCGCCGAAGAAAATACATCGGTGAAAGGGCAATCGAGCCGTGAATTGAAGTTGATCGAGAAAGAGATGAAGAGAAGAAAACGTTAGAACGCAACGGTATGAGGTATTCTCGTTAATACGTTTTGAAACTTAAAAACAAAAAAACCGAAAGCTTTTTGCTTTCGGTTTTTTTTAATCTCGCACCTCGCATCCTATCTTTACTTCATTTCCCAAACATTTGCCGATGCCAAAAGAAATTCCGTAAACGATTTTTTCGGTTTGCGTTTTTGCACTTCGGCAATTTGGTTCATGTACTCTTCTTCGTACGAAGGAGATTCTACCGAGCGTATCACGCCGATAGCAACGGGCAAACCCTCTTCTATACACATAAGCGCAAGCTTAAGGTGCAACGTGTTATCTTTGGTTGTGGCGTCGTGTACCAAAATATCGTCAATGGTATAGCCGTCTTGGCCAATGGTAACGGCTTTTAAATTCCACCCGTCGAGTACGAGGCCTTTGTCGTTATTTTCACCGAAAATCATTTTTTCGCCGTGTTTCAGTAGAATAGTTTTATCGGCTCTCCATTCGCGGTCGGTAATTTTTTCGTGAATTCCATTGTTGAAAATCACACAGTTTTGCAGCACTTCCACCACCGATGTCCCTTTGTGTTGTTCGGCAGCAACCAACATTTCCACCGTATTTTTCATATCCACGTCAATAGCGCGCGCAAAGAAATTTCCTCTTGCTCCAAAACATAGCTCGGCAGGACGGAATGGTTCTTCTACCGTACCGTAGGGCGATGATTTGGAAACGAAACCTTTGTCCGATGTGGGAGAATATTGTCCTTTGGTAAGTCCGTAAATCTTATTGTTGAACAACAAAATATTGAGGTTGATATTGCGGCGAATAGCGTGAATAAAGTGGTTCCCGCCAATTGCCATCGAGTCGCCGTCACCGGTTCCTACCCAAACGCTTAATTCGGGATTTGCCATTTTTACGCCGGTAGCAATGGCTGCGGCACGGCCGTGAATGGTGTGCATGCCGTACGTATTCATGTAATACGGTAATCGCGATGAACAGCCGATACCTGAAATAACCGCTATTTTATGCGGGTCAATATTTAGTTCGGCCATCGCTTTGTGCAACGAGTTAAGAATGCCATAGTCGCCACAACCCGGACACCAGCGTACCGCGTTTTCACTTTTATAATCTTTTTGAGTATATTTTATTTTTGTTGCTTCCATTGTTATTTTCCTTTCTCCATAATTTCGATAAACACATCGGTTAATTCTGCCACGCTAAAGGGTTGGCCTTCTACACGATTGAATTTGTGAATTTTAATATCGTCGAACTTGCTCATCAAATACGATGCAAACTGTCCGTTATTTTGTTCCGCAACAATTACTTTCTTGTAACGCTTCAAAATGTCGTACGTGTTTTTAGGCAGCGGCATGATGTGTTTGAAATGCGTGAAAGCTATTTTTTTGCCATTCGATTGAACGCGATTCATAGCTTCGAGTAAATGACCATAAGTTCCGCCCCAGCCAACAATAAGTGTATCTGCATCTTTGTCGCCCAACACTTCCTGTTCAGGAATAAAATTGGCAATATTTTCCACTTTTTTCTTACGCGTGTTAACCATTAGTTGGTGATTGTTAGGATTTGAAGAAATTACACCCGTATAATAATCCTTTTCTAATCCGCCCACGCGGTGCGTAAATTTGGGAGTTCCTGGAATTGCCCAATAGCGAACCAGCGTTTTTTCGTCGCGCAGATATGGCCTCCAGGATTCTGCATCGCCTTTATAATAATCCTGCACGTATCGCGGTTTAATTTCGGGATAATCTTTCATATCGGGAATTTTCCACGCCGATGCGCCGTTGGCAATGTAACCGTCGGTAAGCAAAACAACAGGAGTCATGTGCTCCACGGCGATTTTCGATGCAGTAAATGCACTTTCGAAACAATCGGTTGGCGAAGTTGCGGCGATTACTACGACCGGACTTTCACCGTTTCGGCCGTAAAGCGCCTGGTTTAAATCGGTTTGTTCGCTTTTGGTTGGCAATCCGGTAGAAGGACCTCCGCGTTGCACGTCGATAACCACGAGCGGCAACTCCATCATCACAGCAAGTCCCAGCGCTTCGCTTTTGAGCGCCAATCCCGGACCCGATGTGGAAGTTGCAGCTAAACATCCGGCAAAACTTGCGCCAACAGATGTGGCAATTCCTGCAATTTCGTCTTCCATTTGCATCGCTTTTACGCCGAAATCTTTACGAGCGGAAAGCTCCTGCAAAATATCACTTGCGGGAGTAATGGGATAAGAGCCGAGGAAAAGTTCCAATCCGGCTTTTTCTGCAGCAGCAATCAATCCGTAAGCGGTTGCCATGTTGCCGTTTATATCGGTATAAAATCCTTTTGCCGTTTCCACCGAATCGATGCGATAAGTGGAGGCGGTAAGGTGAATATTGTTTCCGTAGTTGTAACCATCGGTAAGCGCTTTTATATTGGCTTCAACTAATTTAGGTTTTTTCGCGAATTTTTGCGCCAGCAGTTGATCGGCAATTTCAAGCGGGCGGTTAAACAACCAGCAGACCACGCCCAGCGTAAACATGTTTTTACTGCGCAAAATCTCTTTGTTTTCCAATCCCAGGCCTTCGAGCGAATTTTTGGTCAAAGTTGTGATGGCAATGGGGATGGGCTGGATGGATTCAAGTTTGAGTTCCGCAAACGGGTCGTCGGTAGTGAAAAGCGCTTTTTCGAGGTCTCTTTTCTCAAACGAATCGGTATCGTAAAGCACAATAGAGCCTTTTTTCAGGTATTGCGCGTTCACTTTGAGCGCAGCAGGGTTCATGGCAACCAAAACATCGGCTTTGTCGCCCGAGTTGTGTACGTCTTTTGAACCGATGCGCACCTGAAATCCCGAAACGCCTTGCAACGAACCTTGCGGCGCGCGAATTTCGGCAGGATAATCGGGGAAAGTGGCTATTTCGTTTCCGAATATGGCCGACATGGTGGAGAACAATGTTCCCGAAAGTTGCATTCCGTCTCCCGAGTCGCCCGAGAAACGGATGGTAACTTGTTTAATCTCTGTAACTACAGTGTTGTGTGGCATATAAATGAATAGTTTTGTAGAAATGTAATAATTTTAATCTTAATCTTAGAATAGCTTATTTCAGGTTATTGTATTTTTTTTAGAAAGTGCAAAGTAACAAAAGAGTTGTGATAAAAACAAGTGTTGCATTGGATAAAATTTGTCCAACAAATTTTTGTAATTAATTTTTAGACATTAAGTGAAATTCAAAAAAAATCACCAAATTATGTGTCTATGTGGTTATAAATCGAATTAAGCATTTATGCCGATATTCATTAAACATTTTATCTTTGCGGTTGTTTACAAGATTAAATAACTGCTTTACAAAAGGAATGGAAAAAATAAATATCGCTGTTGATGGGTTTTCATCGTGCGGCAAAAGTACTATAGCCAAAGGATTGGCAAAGAAATTAGGTTATACTTACATCGACAGTGGAGCCATGTACAGGGCTGTAGCTCTTTTTGCTTACCGCAACGGCTGGATAACGGATACGGATATAAACGAAACCGAGTTGCAAAAGCATATTTCGGATATAGAAATTTCCTTTAAAACAAACTCCGAAGGGCAACAGGAAACTTACCTGAACGGTGAAAACGTAGAGAAAGAAATCCGGTCGCTCGAAATAGGCAACGGAGCCAGCCGTGTAAGCACCTTAGGATTTGTGCGAAAAGAATTAGTACGTCAACAACAGGCCATAGGCGAAAAGAAAGGTGTGGTGATGGACGGACGTGATATCGGCACGGTAGTTTTCCCCGATGCGGAGCTTAAAATTTTCCTTACTGCATCACCCGAAGTGCGTGCGCAACGCCGTTTTAACGAACTCCAGGCCAAAGGAATTCCCGTTTCCTTTGAAGATACTCTTGCCAACGTTCGCGAACGCGATGAAAGAGATACCACCCGTATGGAAAGTCCGTTACGAAAAGCCGATGACGCCATCGAACTGGATAATTCGCACATAACCATAGATGAACAATTACAATGGGCGTTGGATTTAATGCATAATGCATAATTATATGAATGATACTTTCGTAACGGCGTTTGACCAATGCTGCTTAAACCGTAACAAAATTATGTAACGAAATCACAAAGCAAAATGAGTAAAGTTGAGATAGACAAACAGTCCGGTTGTTGCTTCGGGGTGGAAAAGGCCATCAAAAAAGCGGAAGAGGAGTTGCAAAAAGGAGGCACGCTTTACTGTTTAGGCGATATCGTCCACAATAATATAGAAGTAGAACGACTTACCAGAATGGGGTTAGTAACCGTCAATCATGAACAATTTAAGGAACTTAAAAATGTGCGTGTTCTGCTCCGCGCTCACGGCGAACCGCCAAGCACATATGAAATTGCCAAACAAAACAACATAGAACTTATTGACGCGTCGTGTCCGGTGGTACTGGGATTGCAAAAACGTATAAAAGAAAAATACATTACCCGTGCCAACGCGAATGCTCAGATAGTAATTTTCGGCAAAAAAGGCCATGCCGAAGTAAACGGGCTTTTAGGACAAACCAACGAATCGGCTATCGTAATTGAAAATAAGGAAGAAATTGAATCCCTCGATTTTTCACACGACATTAGCCTGTTTTCACAAACTACTAAACCATTAAACGATTTTCAGGAAATCTGCGAATTGATAAAATCGCGCATGAAAGACGGCGCCAATTTTAAGTTTTACGATACTATTTGCCGTCAGGTATCCAACCGGGTGCCTAACATGCACAAGTTTGCAAGGAAACACGACCTCATTATCTTTATTGCAGGAGAAAAAAGTTCCAATGGAAAAGTTCTTTTCGCAGAATGCGAAAAACATAATCCAAACTCCCATCTTATTCATCATCCCGACCAACTGAATCCGAAGTGGGTTAAAGACAATATTACCATTGGCATTTGTGGAGCCACCTCAACACCCATGTGGCAAATGGAGGCCGTAGCTCAAAAAATATTGAAACTCATTCCCTAAATGGAAGTTGAAAAAACTGCTTTTTAAAGTAGCATTTTTTGTATGCCTGCTAAAAAAAATCTACCTTTGTACCCAATTCCAATTGCGTTTAGGTAATCAATTTTTAAAAACAGAACTAATTTCGAAATGGATTCAAATGTAAAAAGCATCGGCGTACTTACCTCCGGGGGAGATGCTCCGGGAATGAATGCAGCCATTCGTGCCGTAACGCGTGCTGCCATCTTCAACAATATGCGCGTTTTCGGGATTTACAGAGGTTACCGTGGACTAATTACCAATGAGATAGTTGAATTCAAAACCAACAGCGTAAGCAATATCATCCAACAAGGCGGAACAATTCTAAAAACTGCTCGGTCTGAGGAATTTAAGACTGAAGCCGGCAGGAAGATTGCTTACGAAAACATGCAGCAGCATGGGATAGATGCTATCGTGGTCATTGGTGGAGACGGCTCGTTGACCGGTGCGGGAATATTTGCCAACGAATACAATATCCCGATCGTAGGGTTGCCGGGAACCATCGACAACGACCTCAACGGAACCGACACAACCATCGGGTACGACACGGCGCTGAATACCATTATGCAATCGATGGATAAAATCCGCGATACGGCAACCTCCCACGAACGACTTTTCTTCGTAGAAGTAATGGGGCGCAACTGCGGTTATCTGGCGCTCAACAGCGCTATCGCATCGGGTGCTGAAGCGGCCATTATTCCGGAAATTAGTATGGAAAAAGACCAGTTGACAGAACTTATCGAGCAGGGATTCCGCAAATCGAAAAACAGTAGCATGGTACTTGTTGCCGAAAGCGAAGTTACCGGTGGAGCCATGAAACTGGCCGAACGGGTAAAAAAACAATATCCTCAATACGATGTCCGCGTTTCTATCTTAGGCCACTTACAAAGAGGAGGTTCGCCTACGGCGCAGGATCGTATTCTGGCCAGTAGGATGGGCGTTGCCGCCATTCAGGCATTATTGGAAAACCAACGTAACGTAATGATCGGCATCCGTGAAAACGAAATCGATTATGTACCGTTCAAACGTGCCATCAAAAAAGATCGCGAAATAAGCCCTGAACTGCTCGAAGTGCTTAGGATTTCTTCCATTTAAAACTTAAAAAAATTTCATCTTACGACTTAAAAATTGTATATTTGCACTTTTTTAAATAATAATAAATAATAATCACTCAATTAATATGGAGTTAACACACATTGAACACATTGGTATTGCAGTTAAAAGTATCGAAGAACAATTACCTTATTACGAAGGAGTTCTTGGCTTGAAATGTTACAACATCGAAACAGTTGAAGACCAGAAAGTTAAAACTGCTTTTTTCCAAATCGGACAAACAAAAATCGAACTATTAGAACCCACAAACGAAGAAAGTACCGTAGCAAAATTCATCGAAAAACGAGGTGAAGGCGTCCACCACATCGCATTTGCCACCAAAAATCTGGAAGACGCATTACAGGAAGTTGAAGCAAAAGGCGTACGCCTAATCGATGCGAAACCCCGCGCCGGCGCCGAAGGATTAAACATCGCTTTTTTACACCCGAAATCAACCGGCAGCGTGTTGACCGAATTATGTGAACATCCCTGATACGGTTAATGCCGACAGATGCTTCGCAACAAAACTGAAGCATACACGGCTTCTCCGATAAAAAAGACTGTACGCAATTATCACACACAATATCTATCGTTCACATAGTGAACCTATTACTCCGTGTTAACGGAACCTGTTGATAAAATAAAAACAAAATTTTTCATTCATAACTAATAATAATCATATGAGCATCCAACTCGAAAAAGTTAAAGAGCTTATTCAATTGAGAGAAAAAGCTCGCTTAGGTGGTGGTGAGAAAAGAATTGAGTCTCAGCACTTAAAAGGGAAATACACAGCTCGCGAACGTCTTGCCATGCTTCTTGACGAAGGAAGTTTCGAAGAGTTCGATATGTTTGTAGAACACCGTTGTCACAACTTCGGCATGGAAAAAAACAAATTCCTTGGCGATGGCGTTGTAACAGGCTATGGAACCATCGACGGACGATTGGTTTACGTTTTTGCACAGGATTTTACCGTTTCGGGCGGCTCGCTTTCCGAAATGCACGCTGCAAAAATCTGCAAGGTAATGGATCAAGCCATGAAAATGGGGGCTCCGCTTATCGGCATTAACGACTCCGGCGGTGCGCGTATTCAGGAAGGAATTAACGCATTGGCAGGATATTCCGAGATTTTCCAGCGTAACATCCTGGCTTCGGGAGTGATTCCGCAAATTTCGGGAATTTTCGGCCCATGTGCGGGAGGCGCCGTTTACTCCCCTGCCCTCACCGATTTCAACATCATGACCCAGGGAACTTCCTACATGTTCCTTACCGGCCCTAAAGTGGTAAAAACCGTTACCGGAGAAGATGTCACGCAGGAAGAACTGGGTGGCGCATCGGTACATACTTCAAAATCGGGTGTAGCCCATTTCTCGGCTCAAACCGAAGAAGATGCCATACAAATCATTCAAAAACTGTTGTCCTACATTCCACAGAACAACTTGGAAGAACCTCCCATGTTTAAAAGCACTGATCCGATTGACAGGCTCGAAGACGGATTGAACGACATCATCCCCGACAGCGCCAACAAGCCTTACGACATGTACGAAGTTATCGGCGCCGTTGTTGACAATGGAGAATTCCTTGAAGTGCACGCCGATTACGCTAAAAACATCATCGTTGGCTTCGCCCGCTTCAACGGACAATCGGTAGGCATTGTGGCCAACCAGCCAAAATTCTTAGCCGGAGTCCTCGACATCAACGCCTCGCGCAAGGCAGCCAGGTTTGTCCGTTTCTGCGACGCTTTCAACATTTCCATTGTTTCGCTGGTTGACGTTCCCGGATTCCTCCCCGGTACCGGACAAGAATACGGCGGCGTGATCACTCACGGTGCGAAATTGCTTTACGCTTACGGCGAAGCCACCGTTCCGAAAGTAACCGTTACGCTGCGTAAATCTTACGGTGGAGCGCATATCGTGATGAGTTGCAAGCAACTCCGCGGCGACATTAACTACGCTTGGCCAAGCGCCGAAATCGCAGTTATGGGAGCCGACGGAGCTGTTGAAGTTCTCTACAGCAGAGAAATCGCTGCCGAAAAAGATCCTGAAAAACTGGCTGTAGTGCTGGAAGAAAAGAAGAAAGAATACAACGACTTGTTCACCAACCCGTACGAAGCAGCCCGTTACGGCTATATCGACGATGTGATTGAACCGAGAAATACCCGTTTCCGTGTTATTAGGGCATTGCAGCAATTGCAAACCAAAAAGCTGACCAATCCTCCCAAAAAACACGATAATTTACCGTTATAATTTGCATAAGTATGAATAATTTAAAACAACTGTTGTTTTTGTCTGCATTGATACTTCTTGTGAGTTGTGCCATAAAAGAAGAAAATCCGCGTTGGGTGATCAATGAAGTCATGGTGGATAACCAAACCGGCTTTATGGATAATTACGGCCAACGAAACGGATGGATCGAGATATTCAACAACACGTATAAAACTCAGGATTTGGGTGGAAGATACCTTACCGATGACCCCAACAATCCGAAAAAATATCCGATTCCGCGGGGCGATGTGCTCACGAAAATCCCCCCGCGCCAACACGCGCTATTTTGGGCAGACAACGAGCCGTTCAACGGCACCTTTCACGTGAATTTCAAGCTTGACTCGAGCAAAGACAATTACATCGCATTGTATGAAAACGACGGAAAAACTTTGCTGGACGAAATAGTAATTCCTGCAGGCTTGCCTGCCGACAAGACTTACGGTTATCCTGCCGACGGTGTCAAATACGACCAAAACGGCAATACACTGGCTACACAACTCGAACGAATAACCCCAAGCAGCAATAACGCGATTCTGGAAGAAAATCCAAAGGTGGTTTCATTACAAAAAAATGATCCCATTGGTGTGACCATAACCATTACCTCGATGCTGGTGGTTTTTCTGGGGCTTATCTTGCTCTATCTTATATTCAAGGCGATTGGAAATACAGCTAAAAATATTTCGCAAAGACGTATTGCCAGCGCGGGCACCCTGTCAGCCGTGAGGGGCGAAAGCCAGCTTACCGGCGAGGTGTTGGCCGCCATATCGGCCGCCATTCACGAACTGAATCAGGACGTTCACGATGTTGAAAGCACAATCCTTACCATCAGTGAGGTTAGACGTAAATATTCTCCTTGGAATTCTAAATTTTATGCTCTACGTCAAGAACCTCGTAAGTAACTCAATAATAATTTATTTAGAAAGAAATATTCCTTATGAAAGAATTTAATTATACAATTAACGGCGCTCCCTACCGAGTGATTATCAACAGTTCCGATAGTTCTATCGTTGAGCTTGAAGTGAACGGTACACCGTATAAAGTAGAATTGGAAAAAAAGAAAAGCAAACCGCTTTCAAAAATTAGAAAACAAGCCATTACCACGCCTATGCCGCAAACAACGACAACTCCGCTTGTTACCCGACCGAAAGAGTCTGGTGGTAAAAACACTGTCCAGTCTCCGCTTCCGGGAATTATCCTCGAAATCCGCTGCCAGGTAGGCGACACGGTAAAGAAAGGACAAACCGTCATGATTCTGGAAGCCATGAAAATGGAAAACAACATCTTGTCGAATGCCAACGGAAAGATAACAGGGATCTTGGTTAACAAAGGAGACTCTGTACTTGAAGGCGCCGAATTAGTAACTATAGAATAAAAAAGAGAAAATGAATACACTTTTGACTTTGGGCGACAACCTGAAAACATTTTGGGATTACACCGGAATGGCCAACGCCACTTTCGGTCATATCATTATGATTTTGGTTGGTTTGTTCTTTATATATTTAGCCATATCAAAAGAATACGAACCGTTGCTGTTGATTCCTATCGGCTTTGGCATTCTTATCGGAAATATTCCTTTTAACGAAGCCGCAGGACTTCAAGTCGGCATCTACGAAGAAGGGTCCGTGTTCAACATTCTCTATCAAGGCGTTGTGCAAGGCTGGTATCCGCCGCTCATTTTTATGGGGATCGGGGCAATGACTGACTTTTCGTCGTTGATTGCGAATCCCAAACTTTTCCTCATAGGGGCGGCCTGTCAGTTCGGGATTTTCGGAGCTTACATTGCAGCGTTAATGTGGGGATTCGCACCCAACGAAGCCGGCTCTATCGGCATTATCGGCGGGGCAGACGGTCCGACAGCCATCTTCCTAACATCGAAGTTGGCTCCGCAACTGCTGGGTGCAGTGGCCATATCGGCTTATTCTTACATGGCGTTGGTCCCGGTGATTCAACCACCGTTTATGAAACTGCTCACCACCAAAAAGGAAAGGGTCATCAAAATGAAAACCCCACGCGTGGTATCACAAACCGAAAAAATATTATTCCCTATCGTTGGTCTGTTGCTTACCACTTTTCTGGTTCCCTCCGGCCTTCCGCTGCTGGGTATGTTGTTTTTCGGTAACCTGCTGAAAGAATCAGGCGTAACGCGCCGTCTGGCAGAAACCGCCCGTGGCCCGCTAATCGACACCATTACTATTCTGTTGGGATTAACGGTGGGAGCATCCACACAAGCTACTACTTTTCTACGTCCCGAATCAATAAAGATTTTCGTAATTGGGGCATTTTCGTTTGTGGTTGCTACTTGTGCAGGAATTTTGTTCGTTAAGTTTTTCAATTTGTTCCTGAAAAAAGACAACAAAATCAACCCGCTTATTGGGAACTCAGGAGTTTCAGCAGTACCCGACTCGGCGCGTATTTCGCAAATTGTTGGTTTGGAATACGACAATACCAATTATTTGTTGATGCACGCCATGGGGCCCAACGTTGCCGGAGTTATCGGCTCGGCTGTTGCGGCGGGTATTATGCTCGGGTTCTTGTATTAAAATTGATATCAGATATCAGACAATAGACAGGGCATCTCTAAAAGGAGATGCTCTTGTTTTTTAACCCGTATAATTCACGGTTTTAGCTTTATGCAATCACCGGAAGAAGAATCAAGAATGATTTTTATCTTTTTTTGCGATAAATAATGCGGGGTAAATTGTGGATAGACGTGATAAAACTTTATATTCCCTCCGTCTGAAATAACAGCAGAAAAAGAGACGAGGAATTTATTTTTTATTTTTATTTTTTTACTTTTCAAAAATTAAAACGTACATTTGCGCCGATAAATTTTCTTTTTGTCTTTTGCCATCGGCTCTTGCTAACAGCTATCGGTTAATAGCAAAGACAAATATCTAACAATCAATTAGTCTAACATCTACAAAAATGGGATTTGAAGATTTGATGCCTGCCATTGCAGGAATGACCTGGCAGGATTTGGTGATGATAAGCATCGGACTTATCCTTATTTACTTGGCAATTGCCAAAAATTATGAACCTACATTGCTTTTACCGATGGGTTTCGGGGCGATTTTAGTGAATATTCCGCTATCGTCGGCAATAACGCAAATTGATCCCGCAACGGGCGAAGCGGTGGAGGGTGTACTCAACGTATTTTTTAATGCCGGTATTGCAACGGAAATATTCCCGCTGCTTATTTTCATTGCTATCGGGGCAATGATCGATTTTTCACCGCTGTTTCGCAGTCCGTCATTGCTCTTGTTCGGCGCGGCGGCACAATTCGGCATTTTTATGACCATGGTTTTGGCTTCGTTTCTGGGTTACGACCTTCGTGAAGCTGCATCCATCGGAATTATCGGCGCCGCCGACGGACCCACATCCATTGTGGTAGCTTCGCGATTTGCACCCAATTTGCTGGGGCCGATTTCGGTTGCTGCCTATTCTTACATGGCGTTAGTTCCCATTATTCAACCTCCGGTTATTCGGTTGTTGACTTCACGGAAAGAGCGTTTGATAAGAATGTCGGGAATAGGCCATGCCAACAAGAAAATTTCGAAAAAAGCATTAATTCTTTTCCCCATTGTTGTAACTATTGTAGCTGGTATTATTGCACCGTCGTCGCTGGCATTGATAGGATTCCTAATGTTCGGAAACCTTATCCGCGAATGCGGCGTGTTGAATAAACTATCGCTTTCGGCACAAAACGAATTGGCCAGTCTGGTGACGATATTGCTGGGAATCACCATTGCCAGCACCATGACTTCCGAGCGTTTCGTCCGGGTGGACACGCTGGTGATTATCGGGTTAGGATTATTTGCCTTTGTGTTCGACACCTTCGGCGGAGTAATTTTTGCCAAATTCCTCAACCTTTTCCGCAAGGAAGGCAACAAAATCAATCCTATGGTGGGCGCTTGCGGCATTTCGGCCTTCCCGATGTCGGCGCGCGTCATCCATCAGATGGGGCAAAAAGAAGACCCATACAACTACCTGCTTATGCCTGCTATCAGCGCCAACGTAGGCGGACAAATCGGTTCGGTTGTGGCTGGAGGGATAATTTTAACGCTGGTTCCGCTGTTTGCGTAACCCCAAACGTCAAACATCAAACATCAAAAAAATGACACCAACAATAGAAACCTCATTATTAATTGCCGGAATATCCATGGCCGGAATATTTCTTTTCATGGCCATCTTTTACCTACTTATCATCTGGCTCGATAAACTTTTTCCCTTCGAAGAAGCAAAACCGGTGGAACAAATCGTTGCCGTTTCTTCCGATGAAGATGATGAAGAATACGAATAGTAAACCGTTTGGTATTTTAACGAAAAAACACGAAGCAGCATTAAGTTGTTTCGTGTTTTTTATTTCCCTCTAACGAAACCAATTCGATTCTCAATTTAATTTTCGCATCGTCTTGCACAACTAACGATCTTGAGGTGAGATTATGAGGAACGATGGGCGATAAAACGAAAAAAATGCGATTTATTAAAGCTTTATCAATAGAAAACAATCACACGGCTTTAATTTTGGATTATCCGGCTGAATGTTCAGAATGTAAAAGGCATAATTAAGAATGGTGGTAATGAAAAATTGGGCCTGCTTTTGTCCATTTCTCATAATTGAAATAAGGGACGGCTATAAAAAAGGAATGGTTGTCTCACGACAACCAATCTTCATTGTTAACCTTAAATCTAATACCATGAAAAACACGGAGCAAATATAAAGGTTTTTTCTACACTAAAAAAATATTTTAGGAGAAAAAGTACTCAATTTTGCATCAATTAACAGAAAAACACTGTTTTAGGTGAATTATAAGTGTTTTTTCACACTTTATTCCACATAAAGGACCAATCCTTTCAAGTATTCTCCTTCGGGGTGATAGATGTTTATCGGATGGTCGGCAGGCTGGGTAAGTTGGTGTAGAATCCGTACTTTTCTTCCCGAAATAGCTGCGGCACTAAAAACAACCAGACGAAACTGTTCTTTGTTTATCACCTGGGAACAGGAAAAAGTAAACAAAATTCCACCCGATTTTATTTTTTCAAATGCAGCTAAATTCAGCCGTTTGTATCCTTGCAGAGCATTGTTGACGGCGCCGCGGTGCTTAGCAAATGCCGGCGGATCAAGGATAACGAGGTCGTAGATATCGGATGAGGATTCTTTCAGAAACTTAAACGCATCTTCCGAAAAAGAGGTATGACGCGGTTCGTCTGCGAAATTAAGTTTCACATTTTCATCGGTAAGCGATACGGCTTTAGACGAACTGTCTACGGAATGCACCGATTTTGCGCCGCCACGCAGCGCGTAAACCGAAAAACCACCTGTGTAGCAAAACATATTCAGTACGGTTTTGCCTTCGGCATATTTTTCGAGCAAATTGCGATTCTCACGTTGATCAACAAAAAAACCGGTTTTTTGCCCGCGCAGCCAATCGATATTGAATTTCAATCCGTTTTCCAGGGTAACGAAGTCGATGTTTTGCCCTCCCAGCAGGTAACCATCGCCGGTTTCAATGCCTGCCTTAAATGGAAGTGTCCCTTCGGATTTGTAAAAAATATTTTCGAGTTTGTCCTTCCCCAGTACGTGCTGCAATGCCTCAACGATTTTGTATTTGTCGGCATTCATTCCCACAGAATGTGCCTGAACAACCGCCGTTTTTCCGTACATATCGACAATGAGTCCGGGCAAGTGGTCGCCTTCGCCGTGAATCAACCGGAAAGTGTTATTATCGTCACGCAACAATCCCATTTCCATACGCATTTTGTATGCCTCAGAAATTCGGCGGATGTAGAAATTCGCATCGATGGTTTCGTCTGAAAAAGACAAAATGCGCACGGAAATGCTTCCAATTTGGTAATGCCCTACCCCTAAAAATTCGTTGTCGGCAGAAAAAACCTTTACGATTTCGCCTTCTTGTATGCCTTGAGGCATTTTAGCAATAGCACCCGAGAAGACCCAAGGATGAAACCGTTTAAGCGATTCTTCTTTTTTGGGGCGGAGAATTATATGATGTATTTTATTTGCTTCCATTGCTGATCAGGTGGTTGTATATACGGAGGCATGCCCATGCATCCATGGCCGCGTAGTTTTTTTGGGCTTCGGTCAGATTATTGGCTTCCCAATTTGAGAGACGTTGGTTTTTAGAAATTTTTTTTCCGAAAAGAATGGCGTATATGCGTTGCAGACCGTTGTCGACGATTCCATATTCATCTACAAAAGATTGCAGGTCGATGAAATTTTGCGGTTTTTTATCCGAACGTTTTCGGATGGCAGCAAAGTCGTCGCGAAGCGAAAGGCCGATTTTCTTGATATCGGGGTTGCAAATAATTTCGTCCAGTTCGTCGGGATATCCGATTTTGTTCAATCGAAAAAGATAGCAAACGTCGATGGTGGAAAGCTGTATCAATGCCACTTTGTGAACCTGCCCGCGTTTAAAAGCCGGTTTGGTTTCGGTATCGAAGCCTATTTTGGAATGCTTCAGCAAATCGGCAACCGCATTTTTAACTTTGCTTTCGTGGTCAACCACCACTATTTTTCCGGCGAAAATTTCCAACGGTAGTTCTGCAACTTCTTCTTTTGAAATGGTTAGTCCCACAAATCCTCCTCGTTTATATCGGTTTCCAAAACATCGTTCTCCTCATCATTGTAGTATATCGAATGTAGCGGGCGCAATACGTTGATCAGTTTTTGTCCCCAATAGATTCTAAAATTCTCCTTACAAATAAAAAGCGTATCGTTCATCTGGTCGGTCAGACCGTATTGATAAATAGAAACAAAATTGCGTACATCCTGATAAATGTCGGCGATATTTTCAGAAACGAACGCTGAAACCGGACGTTCGCTGTATTTCATGTCCTCAACAAAAACATCCAGGTAAACATCTTCTTCGCCCATGATTGATGAAACAACAGCCGCCACACGCACGTAATCTTCTTCCTTAACAAACGTTTCGGGCGATTCATCGTATATTTCTACGGTTTCCGGCAGAAGCGACGCTTTGATGTACATCAGCGGAAGAATTTTCAACATCTTGCTTATCCATTCTTTCCGTGAAACGGTTTCTCCGCTTTCCAGAAAAGCGCAAAACTCCACGGCAACGGTAATGAAATCGATTACGGGAGGCGAGTACACCAAACTATTTGACTTATTTTCTGCCATAAAATTCCAATTCACAGTTAATGCCTTCGGCATTATCCGTTTTTTCCATGTACAAATGTACGCAAATAATTTCGGACGTGGAAAAAGAACGTAAATTTCATTTCAGAAAGCGCCGCATTTCAATAAAAAAAACTTACCTTTACCCGCCTAAAGTTAGTAAACTCTGTTCTATATGAGTAAAACACGAAAATTTGGAACTCCCGCCGTTTATTTAACGGCTCTTTCTACCATTGTGGGCGCGATTGTTTTTCTACGCTTTGGCTATGCCGTGGGCACTGTTGGCTTGTGGGGAGTAATCATTCTTATTCTTGTTGGGCACATGGTTACCGTTCCCACCGCGTTTGCGATATCGGAACTGGCAACCAACAAGCGGGTTGAAGGTGGCGGCGAGTATTTTATAATTTCGCGTTCGTTTGGACTCAACATTGGCGCTACACTTGGCATTATGCTTTATTTGTCGCAAACCATTAGCGTAGCATTCTATATTGTGGCATTTACCGAAGCTTTCGAATTTTTGTTTAATTACATTTCTATTAATTATGGCTATATTCTTCTCAAACAAGCCATTAGTATTCCCGCAATGCTGCTTTTATCGGTTTTGGTACTGACAAAAGGTGCGAATATGGGCTTGAAAGTGTTGTATATTGCCGGATCGCTTGTGCTACTTTCTTTAGTGATGTTCCTTTTTGGAAATCCCGTTCCGGGAACTACTGAAAATTATTTTGCCGCCAATGCCGTTTTGAAAAACACGGATAACATGTTTCTTGTTTTCGCTATTATTTTCCCCGCTTTTACGGGAATGA